>NZ_WKDB01000084.1:0-25045 GCF_021606215.1 Pseudomonas sp. PA-5-4B
AAACATCCCGAAACACCCCAAGGCCCCGCCAGCAATGGACGGGGCCTTTTTATTGCCCCGCCCGCTGGCCACTGCAAGGAGCAAGACCATGGCTAACGCCCTGTTGATCATCGATATGCAAACCGGTTTATACGACGGGCCGCAACAGCCCTTCGAGCGCGAGCGCGTGCTGGGCACCATCAACCAGCTTATCCAGCGCGCCCGCAGGGCCAACGTGGCTATCTTCGTCGCTCGCCACACCGGCCCGGCAGGTTCGCCGATCGAAGCTGGCAGCCCGTTATGGCAACTGTGGCATGGCCTCGACGTCGACGACGCTCACGATCACCTGTTCAACAAAACCCGCCCCAGCTGCTTCCTGGGCACTGACCTGGCGCAACAACTGGCGGCGGCACAGGTCGATGAATTGGTGGTGGTCGGCATGAAAACCCAGTTTTGCATCGACACCACGTGCCGAGTAGCGGCCGAGCTTGGGTTTTCGGTGATGCTGCCCGAGGACGCTCATACTTGCATGGACACCCCGACCTTGCCGGCCAAGGCGATCATCGAGCATCACAATGCGACCTTGGCGGGGGCGTTTGTGAAGCGGGTGAAAGCTCAGGATGTTGAGTTCTAGAACTGCCTGTGCGGGATTTTTTCTGACCGAACAAATCGTTCCGTCTTACAAATCCCGCATACTCCTCCTATCAAACCCTTCAGGAAGAGCCTTCCGATGTCCACCACTGTTCTGGTCCTGGTTGAAACCATCAACGAATACCTGCAAATCATCGAGAGTAACGACTTCCATGTGATTCTGGCGCCGACACCGGCCGAGCGTGCCCAGGCGATCAAGGCCCACGGCGCGCAGATCAAGGCGGTACTCACCCGTGGCCCGCTGGGGCTGTATGCCGAGGAAATCGCGGCGCTGCCGTTGCTCGAGATTATCTGCGTGATCGGCGCCGGCTATGAACACGTGGACCTGCAAGCGGCGAGCAATCGCGGGATCGTGGTAACCAACGGCGCCGGCGTAAACGCGCCGTCAGTGGCTGACCACGCCATGGCATTGCTGTTGGCACTGGTGCGTGGCATTCCCCAGACTGACGCGGCGGTGCGGCGCAGCGAATGGCCCAAAGTGATGCGCCCTTCCCTGGGCGGCAAGCAACTGGGCATTCTCGGTCTCGGCGCAGTGGGCATGGAGATTGCCAAACGTGCCGCCCTCGGCTTTGGCATGGAAGTGAGTTACCACAACCGCCAGCCCCGCGACGATGTGGACTACACCTATTGCGCAACCGCCGTGGAGCTGGCGCGCACCTCGGACTTCCTGATCCTGGCCACGCCGGGCGGGGCCAGCACCCGCCACCTGATTGATCGCCATGCCCTGGATGCGCTGGGGCCGAACGGTTACCTGGTGAACATCGGACGCGGCAGCGTGGTGGTGACTGCGGACTTGGTGGCTGCGCTGGAGCAACGGCGTATCGGCGGTGCCGCGCTGGATGTGTTCGACGATGAACCGAAAGTGCCCGACGCCCTCAAGCGGCTGAGCAATACCGTGCTCACCTCCCATGTCGCCGGCCTGTCGCCGGAAGCGGCCCACGACACCGTGCAACGCGTGGCCGATAACCTGGTGGAATATTTCGCCGGCCGCCCAGTGCTGACACCGGTTACCCTGCCGCCGCGCAACTAGTAGCGATTAGCCAGCGCCGACGCAAAACCTGACTACACTGCTTGCGGGGATGCTCAGGACGTCGGTGCAGGACCGGCGAAGGAACGCACAATGATTGGCCATGGACTCGGCCCGGCCCGCCAACGCGGCGCCATCGGCCTGATAGGCGCGGTAACCCTTGGTATTGCGCTGCTGTTTCTGCTGCTGGTGGTCGACAGCGGTCGCCTGTACCTGGAGAAACGCAAATTGCAGCGTGTGGCCGATACGGCTGCGCTGGAAGCGGTGAGCCGCAGCGGCACATGCGCGGCGCCCGCTAACAATGCCGCACAATTTGCGACCGAAAGCGCGGCACGCAACAACTTTAGCCTTGACGACAATCGCACGCTGGCGACCGCCTGCGGCACCCTGGCCACCGGCGCAGATTTTATGCGCA
The DNA here is from genome assembly GCF_021606215.1 of Pseudomonas sp. PA-5-4B. Lineage (NCBI taxonomy): Bacteria > Pseudomonadati > Pseudomonadota > Gammaproteobacteria > Pseudomonadales > Pseudomonadaceae > Pseudomonas > Pseudomonas sp. PA-5-4B. The sequence goes on from NZ_WKDB01000084.1 coordinate 2,073, forward strand.
CGTTCAGCGCCGACCCGAGCAAAACCGATGCCATCCGGGTGATTGCTACCCATCGCGTGCACACCAGCCTTGCCCATGGCTTGCTCACGCTGTTCTCGGGCCAGCCCGTCAACCTGACAACGCTGCTCAGCGCCACCGCCGTCGCCGCCGCACCCACCCCAACGGTTGCCCAGCTCACGGTTCGCAGCACCTTGTTAACGGTGGACAGCACCCAGTCGGTCGCCCTCAACGCCTTGATCGGCGGCCTGCTGGGCGGCAAGTTGCAGTTGGACGCAGTCGGCTGGAATGGGCTGCTCAATACCGATATCAGCTTGCTCAAGTACCTGGATGCGCTGGCCATCCAATTGAAAGTCAGCGCCGGTAACTACGACCAACTGCTCAAGACCGACGCCACTGTAGGCCAACTGATCCAGGCGGCCATTGATGTGCTCAAGCTGGGCGGTGACGCGGTCAAAGTGGTGATCAACAACCTGGAAGCCATCAAGCTGATTGCGCCGGGCACGCAGATCCTGCACCTGGGCGACCTGATCAATATCCAGAACGGCACCGACAAAAGTGCGCTGGATGTGAACTTGCAACTGTTCAACCTGATCCAGGGCTTTGTGCAGCTGTCGAACAAGGCCAGCGCAGTTGCCGTGGAGCTGCCGGTGGATGTGCTGGGCCTGCTCGGCGTGACCGTGTCGACCAAAGTGATCGAGCCCGGGCAGGTTTCCAGCATCGGCAACCCCAAAGATATCGCCAAGCAGCCCATTTATGTGCGCACCGCCCAGGTGCGCACTTTGATTTCGGTAAAACTGCCGATCGTCACGCTGGTGAATAACCTGCTGGGTGGCACGGTGCAAGCGCTCAGTGACCTGCTGGGCGGCCTGTTTGGCTTACTCGATCCCAATTGTTGCCTGGCCGCCAGCCTGGAAATCGGCGACACCCTCGACATCGCCCTGGAAGCCGCTGGCGGCAGCGCTATGGTCACTGGCTACAGTTGCGACAGCGGCAAAAAGTCGTTGTCGGTACTCGGCGAAACCTCGGCATTGCGCGCGATGATTGGCCAGGTTGACCCCAAGAATCTGTACTCGTCCACAGAAAAACTCAAGGTAGACGAGTACCCGGTGGTGGATATCGGCACCAAAACCTGCAAGCGCGGCACCGGCGTGTGTAGCGACAGGCAGGCCTTTGCGGCGGGCGGCCTGGGCATCCGAATCGACAGCGACGTGTTGAAAACCCAGCGTGCGCACACCTACACCGAGCCGCCCGCTATCAACCAGCAACCGCTCTATTACGCATTCGCCAGCTCGAACGCGGTCAGCAGCCTCAAGCAAACACTCACCGGCATCCAACTGATCAACCACCCGCCCAAAATGGCCAGCCTGTTGGGCGCCGTGTTGGGCCTGGTCACGGGCGTGGTCAACGGCTTGCTCACCACCCTGGGCGGCTTGATTGCCGGGCTGCTCGGCCCGCTGCTCGACCCCATCGTCAACAACCTGCTCGCCGGCCTGGGCATCGACCTGGCAAAAGTCGAAATCGGTGCCAATTTGTCGTGCAACCCCGGTGGCCGGGCCATGCTGGTGATTTGAGCACATCAGGCCCGCTGATCATCGTCCAACACGCTAACCTATTAAGCCGCCCCGACCTTGTCGCTGGGCGGCGGTGCGCATTAGATTAGCCAATAGTCCAAGGCCTTTAGAATAAGCAGAAGGGATAAGCATGGCGCTTAACGACCAATCGACCCATATTCGCCCCGGCGAAGAACTTGATGCCAGCCTCATCGATCCCTACCTCAAGGCGCATATTCCGGGCCTTGCCGGCACGGTCAAGATCAGCCAGTTCCCCGGTGGCGCATCCAACCTGACTTACCTGCTGGAATACCCTGGCCAGGAATTCGTGCTGCGCCGCCCGCCATTTGGCCACAAAGCCAAGTCCGCCCACGACATGGGCCGCGAATACCGCATTCTCAACCAGCTCAAGGACGGCTTCCCGTATTGCCCCAAAGCCTATGTGCACTGCCTTGACGAGTCGGTGATCGGTGCCGAGTTCTATGTGATGGAGCGCGTCAACGGCATCATCCTGCGCTCTGACCTGCCGGCCGAACTGGGCCTGGACGCGGCCAAGACCGAGGCGCTGTGCAAGAGCTTTATCGATAAATTCGTCGAGCTGCACCAGGTCGACTACGCTGCCTGCGGCCTGGCCGACCTGGGCAAGCCCGAAGGCTATGTAGCACGCCAGATCCGCGGTTGGAGCGACCGCTACGAAAAAGCCCTGACGCCCGACGCGCCCAGCTGGGAAAAGGTACGCGCGTGGCTTAACGACAAGATGCCGGCCGACCACCCGACTTCCAGCATCGTGCACAACGACTATCGCTTCGACAACGTGATCCTCGACCCGCACAACCCGATGCAGATCATCGGCGTGCTGGACTGGGAACTCACCACGTTGGGCGACCCGCTGATGGACTTGGGCAACACCCTCGCCTACTGGATCGAAGCCGCCGACCCTGCGCCCGTACAACTGATGCGCCGCCAGCCCAGTAACGCGCCGGGCATGCTGACTCGGCGCCAATTCGTCGACTATTACGCCGAGCGCTCCGGCATCCAGATCGATAATTTCGACTTCTACTACACCTACGGCCTGTTCCGCCTGGCCGGCATTGTGCAGCAGATCTACTACCGCTTTTTTCACGGCCAGACCCAGGACAAACGCTTTGCGCAGTTCATCCATATGAACAAGCTGCTGGAGCAAATGAGCCTGAATGTCATCGCTAAATCAGCCCTCTGACTACAAGAGCAAGGAACCCAGCATGTCCAAGACCCACCTGTTCGACCTCGACGGCAAGATCGCTTTCGTTTCCGGCGCCAGCCGTGGCATCGGTGAAGCCATCGCCAAGCTCCTGGCCCAGCAAGGCGCCCATGTGATCGTCTCCAGCCGCAAGCTCGAAGGCTGCCAGCACGTGGCCGACGCGATCATCGCCGCGGGCGGCAAAGCCACCGCCGTGGCCTGTCATATCGGCGAAATGGAGCAGATTACCCAAGTGTTCGCCGGTATCCGCGAACAGTTTGGGCGCCTGGATATCCTGGTTAACAACGCTGCAACCAACCCGCAATTCTGCAACGTACTGGACACCGACTTGGGCGCCTTCCAGAAGACCGTTGACGTGAACATCCGCGGTTACTTCTTCATGTCGGTGGAAGCCGGCAAGCTGATGCGCGACAACGGCGGCGGCAGCATCATCAACGTGGCCTCGATCAACGGCATCTCCCCGGGCGTGTTCCAGGGCATCTACTCGGTGACCAAGGCCGCCGTGATCAACATGACCAAAGTGTTTGCCAAGGAATGCGCGGCGTTCGGCATCCGTTGCAACGCCTTGCTGCCGGGCCTGACCGACACCAAGTTCGCCTCGGCGCTGGTCAAGAACGACTCGATCCTGAAGGTGGCCCTGGCGCAGATCCCGCTCAAGCGCGTAGCCGACCCGAGCGAGATGGCCGGTGCGGTGCTGTTCCTGGCCAGTGATGCGTCCAGCTACACCACCGGTGTGTCGCTGAATGTGGACGGTGGCTTCCTGTCCTGACCTGACCTTCCAGGCACCGCAAAATCCCTGGGGTAGCAAGCTTACTGTGGCGAGCAAGCTTGCTTGCGCTGGGGTGCGAAGCGCCCCCAAAAATCGGGAGACTGCTGCACAGTCCAACGGGAGCAAGCTCCCTCGCCACACACTCAAGGGCGCTTGAACTGCTGGCGTAGCGCCTCTATGCGCGGGCGGCAAACGCAGCCCTCCAAGTGATCATTGACCATCCCCATCGCCTGCATCAGCGCGTACATCGTGGTGGGGCCAACAAAGGTCCAGCCGCGCTTCTTCAAGGCTTTGGACAAACGCAGCGACGCCGGTGACGTCGGGTTGCCGGTCCAGTACGCCATGTCCACCACCGGCGGGCGTTCCTCGGGCGTGGGTTCAAACGCCCACAACCAGCGCGCCAGCGAACCGGTTTCGTCCACCAACTCACAGGCCCGGCGTGCGTTATTGATGGTCGAGACGACCTTCGCGCGGTTGCGCACGATGCCTGGGTCGTTCATCAGCCGCTCGATATCGGCCTCGGTGTAGTGGGCGACACGACGAAAATCAAACCCTTCGAACGCCGCCCTAAACTGCTCGCGCTTGCGCAAAATGGTGATCCACGCCATGCCCGCCTGGAAACCTTCCAGGCAGATCTTCTCGTACAGTTGGATATCGTCTGCGACCGGCACACCCCACTCGGCGTCGTGGTAACGCGGGTACTCCGGCGCGGCCGTGCGCCAGGTGCAGTGAGTCTGGCCTGCTGAATCCGTGGTCAACCCTGGTTTGTCCATCGACTACCTCGCCAATCAAGGCGCGGATCATAAGCGAAAAAATTTACTGCCCGCCAACCGCTCAAGCATCACCCTTACCGACCAACTGGTCAGACCGGGACCTGACAACCGTCGAATATTTACTTGTGATTTGAAAAAAACCCAGCGTAGACTGGCCGCGCACTGGACATACCGGTAAGACCACAACAATTAAGCCCTGGAACCACCAGGGCACCGAATAGAGATCCCTCCCATGCTCAGATGGTGCTCGCGTTCGATTTTCCTGCAAGTCGTGATTGGCCTGATGTTAGGCGTTATCTGCGGCCTGGCCCTTCCCGAATTCTCCTCACAACTCAAACCCCTGGGTGACGGCTTTATCAAGCTGATCAAAATGCTGATTGGCCTGATCGTATTCTGCGTGGTGGTCAGCGGGATCTCTGGCGCCGGCGACCTGAAGAAGGTCGGACGCATTGGCTTGAAGTCAGTGATCTACTTCGAAGTGCTGACCACCGTCGCTCTGGTGATCGGCCTGATCATGGCCTTCAGCACGGGTATTGGCCAAGGCGCCAATATTCACTTGGAGCAACTGTCGTCCGCCGGTCTCAATGAGCTGGCCGATAAGGGCCAGCACATTCGTGGCACTAGCCAGTTCCTGATGGACCTGATCCCCAATTCGGTGATCGGCGCCTTTGCCGACAACAATGTGCTGCAAGTGCTGCTGTTTTCGGTGCTGTTCGGCAGCGCGCTGAACCTGGTGGGCGAAGCCGCTTCCGGCATCTCGCGGCTGATCAACGAGCTGAGCCATGTGATCTTTCGCATCATGGGCATGATTGTGCGTCTGGCGCCGATCGGTGTATTCGGCGCCATCGCCTTTACCACCAGCACCTACGGCCTGGATTCGCTGCAACACCTGGGCAGCCTGGTGGGTTTGTTCTACCTGACCTGCTTTGCTTTTGTCGGGCTGGTGCTGGGCCTGGTGATGCGTTTGTCCGGCCTGCGCATGCTGCCGCTGCTCAAGTACCTGCGCGAAGAGCTGCTGATCGTGATGGGCACCGCCTCCTCCGACGCGGTATTGCCGCAGATCATGCGTAAACTCGAGCACTTGGGCATTGGCAGCTCCACCGTCGGCCTGGTGATTCCGACCGGTTATTCGTTCAACCTCGACGGTTTCTCGATCTACCTGACCCTGGCCATCGTATTTATCGCCAATGCCACCGGCACACCGCTGTCGATGACTGATTTGCTGACCATCCTGCTGGTGTCGTTGATCACCTCCAAAGGTGCCCACGGCATTCCGGGCTCGGCGCTGGTGATTTTGGCGGCCACGCTGACCGCGATCCCGGCAATTCCGGTGGTGGGGCTGGTGCTGGTGTTGGCGGTGGACTGGTTCATGGGCATCGGCCGCGCGCTGACTAACCTGATCGGCAACTGTGTCGCTACCGTGGCCATTGCCCGTTGGGAAAAAGACATTGATATCCAGCGCGCCAACAAGGTGCTCGATGGCGAGCAAGGGTATGCCTTCCAGGCCAAGAAGCCGGTGCTGCCGGCGCATCAGGAATTCTAGCAACACGATCCAACTGTGGGAGCTGGCTTGTCGGGTCGCCGCATCGCTGCGATAGCGGTGGGTCAGCCATAGAGATGTTGGCTGGCAGTCAGTCATCGCAGCGATGCGGCGACCCGACAAGCCAGCTCCCACATGGAATCGCGACCCTATTGGCAACATCCAAGGAGACGTAGACGTGATCAGCACTTCAACCGTCGTCAACTCAGTCGTAGAAAAACTGCGCGCCGCACTCAAGCGGGGCCAGTGGCGCCAGGGCGACATGCTCCCCGGCCAGCGTGAACTGGCCGAGCAGATGGGCATCAGCCGCCCGAGCCTGCGCGAAGCCGTGATCGTGCTGGAAACCCTGGGCCTGGTGCGCTCGATGCCCGGCAAAGGCGTGGTCGTGCTGGAAACCAGTGTCAGCGAGCCACAGTCCAGCGACGCCGTGGCCGACGCCAGCCTCGAAGATATCCTGCAACTGCGCTACACCCTCGAACCCTTCATTGTCGGCCTGGTGGCCCAGTCCATCAGCAGCAAGGAAGTCGGCCAATTGCGCCTGACCTTGATGGACATGCGCGAAGCCCTGGATGCCGGCGACGCCGAAGCGGGCATGAACGCCTACATCGGCTTTCACGAAGAGCTGTTCGCCCTGACGTCCAACCCGATCTTCCAGAACGTGGTGCAACAAACCAGCAACGCCCTAAAGCAAAGCGCCCAGGTACTGCGCAATTCACCCGAGCACTTGGCCGAACGCCTGCAGGAAAACGACGCCGTGGTGCGCGCCATCCGCAACAAGAACAGCGCCCTGGCCAGCGCCGAAATGCGCCGACATATCCTCCAGGAAGGCCTGCGCATGGGCATTCGTTTGAATATCCCGGACGACCATCTGGGCAGCTGATTTTTTGGAGACCGACCATGAGCGCCCCCGCCCTGCAACGCAATGCCGTCCTCCCTGCCCTGCGCCTGGTTGGCGGTAAAAAACTTTCGGTGGATGACATCTACCCACGCCTGTTCGATGCCATCCTCGAACAACGCATCGCCCCGGCCAGCCGTTTTACCGAAGAGAGCCTGGGCGAAACCTTTGGTGTGAGCCGCAGTGTGATTCGCCGTGTGCTGGCCAAGCTGTCCCATCAGCAAGTGATCATCCTGCGCCCCAACCAGCGTGCCCAGGTGGCGGCGCCGGATGCGCAGCAGGCGCGGCAGATTCTGGAGGCGCGGCGGATGACCGAGATCACCGTGGTGCAGTTGGCCTGCGCCCAAGCGACCACCCTGCAGATACGCCAGCTGCGCGAGTTGATTGCACGGGAGCGCGACTGCATCGAACGCGACCAGCGTGGGCCAGCGATTCGATTATCGGGGGAGTTTCATCTGCAATTGGCGCAGATGGCAGGCAACGCACCGTTGGCGCAATTCCTCAACAGCCTGGTGCCACTGACGTCGTTGATCATTGCGCAATATGAAGCGAAAGCCTGCACCTACTGCGCGTGGCAGGAGCATGTGGGAATTGTCGATGCGGTGGAGCAACGCGATTCAAGTGGCGCCGTGACCCTGATGACTCAGCACCTGGATCATCTGGAAAGCAAATTACTCAAACACCACTGAGTCCAAGTGGATGAACATCAAACTGTGGGAGCTGGCTTGCCTGCGATAGCGGTGGGTCAGCAGCCTTCCTGTTACTGAAAGACCGCTATCGCAGGCAAGCCAGCTCCCACATTGGGTGTGTGGGGTTTGATGAATGTGGCGCCAACAAAAAGCCCCCGCATCTTACGATACGGGGGCTTTTGTTTTACCGAGGGATCAAGCCGGTTGCAGCACCGACTGACCGCTCAACGCCAGGTCGAGCAACTCACGGTTGGCGACCGCATACATGGCGTAGTCCGTGCCGACTGCTGCACGGATTTCGACCATCATTGCGCGCCAGCGATCGGCCATGTCCTGGTGCTGCTCAAGCCACAGGGCCACGCGGGCTTCCATGTCTTGTGGCGCGTCGGCCATTTGCAGTACCGAGATGGTGATCGCCCGTTGCTGCCAGTCCACATCGTCGCGGAACGCTTCGCGGGCCTGGGCCTGCCAGTTGTTGGCCACCGGCAGATCGCTGATCTGCTGCAGGTACCACGGCAGGTCCAGCGCGCTGCCGACGGCGAAGTAGGCCTTGGCCACTTCGGCGGCGTCATGCCCGGTCACGTCGGCGGCTTCGATAATCGGCAGCAAGGTGTACAGGTGAGTCGTGCCTGCAACCATGCGCGCCAACAATTCCGGTACGCCGGCTTCGGTATAGGCCTGGTAGCGGTTCTGCCAGCCTTCGCGGGTCGGGCCTTCCAGCAATTCGTCGAGCTTGAGGCCCAACGCCGCCAGGTGCGGACCGAAGTGCGCGGTGTCGCGGCCAGCGTCCTGCTCGTTGCGACGGCTGCGCAGGAACCAGCGCGTGGCACGACGGCCCAGGCGCATCAGCTCATCCATCAGCTCCAGTTGCACGTCGGCGGACACCTGGTGGTCCAGGGCTTCGATCTGACGGAACCAGTGCGGGAGGTGGAAGATGTCACGCACGATCACGTAAGCACCGGCCACGTTCGCCGGGCTCATGCCGGTCGACTCTTTGAGTCGTTGAACGAAGGTAATGCCCATGTGGTTGACCAGGTCGTTGGCGATCTGGGTGCTGACGATTTCGCGCTTGAGGCGGTGACGGCGCATGGCTTCGCCGAACTTGGCCACCAGGCTCGGTGGGAACGCGGTCTCCATGTCACGGGTCAGGTAGTCGTCATCCGGCACCAGCGACTTGAGCAGGGCTTCCTTGAGGTCGATCTTGCTGTAGGAGATCAACACCGACAGCTCTGGACGGGTCAAACCCTTACCGGTGGAGGCACGCTCCACAAGCTGCTCTTCGGTCGGCAGGTACTCGATGGCGCGGTCCAGCTTGCCACGGCCTTCCAGGTCGCTCATCAGGCGCTTGTACTCGGCAGCACGCTCGTAAGCCTTGCGCGCGGCCAGGGACAACGCCTGGGTCTGCTTGTAGTTGTTGCCCAACACCAGGTTGCCGACTTCGTCGGTCATGCTCGCCAGCAGCTGGTTTCGCTGCTTGTCGGTCATGTCACCGGCCTGCACCACTTCGTTGAGCAGGATCTTGATGTTCACTTCGTGGTCGGAGCAGTCCACACCACCGGCGTTGTCGATGAAGTCAGTGTTGGAGCCGCCGCCATTGAGGCCGAATTCCACACGGCCCAATTGGGTCATGCCGAGGTTACCGCCCTCGCCCACTACTTTGCAGCGCAGCTCATTGCCATTGACGCGCAACGCGTCGTTGGCCTTGTCGCCCACGTCGGCGTGGCTTTCGGTGCTGGCCTTGACGTAAGTGCCGATACCGCCGTTCCACAACAGGTCCACCGGCGCCTTGAGCAAGGCGTTGAGCAGTTCGGTCGGGGTCAGCTTGTCGGCCTGGATGTCGAAGCGTTCTTTCATCTGTGGCGAAATAGCGATGCTTTTGGCACTGCGCGAGAAGATCCCGCCGCCTTCGGACATGATGCTGGTGTCGTAGTCGGTCCACGCCGAACGCGGCAGCTCAAACATGCGCTGGCGCTCGACGAAGCTGGTCGCCGGGTTCGGGTTCGGGTCGATGAAGATATGCAGGTGGTTGAAGGCCGCGACCAGTTGCAGCTTGTCGGACATCAACAGGCCGTTACCGAACACGTCACCGGCCATGTCGCCGACGCCCACCACGGTGATGCTGTCTTCCTGCACGTTGATGCCGCGCTCACGGAAGTGACGCTGTACACCGACCCACGCGCCCTTGGCGGTGATGCCCATTTTCTTGTGGTCGTAACCTGCCGAACCACCGGAAGCGAACGCATCGCCCAGCCAGAAGCCGTAGTCGATGGCAATGCCGTTGGCGATGTCGGAGAAGGTCGCAGTGCCCTTGTCCGCCGCGACGACCAGGTACGGGTCATCGTCGTCATGACGCACGACGTTGACCGGTGGCACCAGGGCGCCGTCCTTGAGGTTGTCGGTAATGTCCAACAGGCCGGAAATGAAGATGCGGTAGCAGGCGATGCCCTCGGCCGCGATCTCGTCACGGGTGCCGCCCAATGGCAGGCGACGCGGCAGGAAGCCGCCCTTCGCGCCCACCGGCACGATGACCGAGTTCTTGACCTGCTGGGCTTTTACCAGGCCGAGCACTTCGGTACGGAAGTCTTCTTCACGGTCGGACCAGCGCAGGCCGCCGCGCGCAACGTTACCAAAGCGCAGGTGCACGCCTTCAACGCGCGGCGAGTACACGAAGATTTCAAACTTCGGCACCGGCTTGGGCAGCTCAGGAATCGCACGCGGGTCGAACTTGAAGCTGAAGTACGACTTGTTCTGGCCGTTGGCGTCGGTCTGGTAGAAGTTGGTGCGCAGGGTGGCCTTGATCAGGTCCAGGTAGCGACGCAGGATGCGGTCTTCGTTAAGCACCTGAACATCGTCCAGGGCCGTGAGAATCGCTTGTTCCAGGCGTTGCTGCTTGTCTTCGAGGTCATCGGCGGTGAGCTTGCGCGCCAGGTAGAAGCGGGTCTTGAACAACCGGGTCAACTCACGAGCGATGTCGGTGTGGTTGTTCAGGGTGCTGGCGATGTAACCCAGGTCGAAGCCCAGGCGGATCTGCTTGAGGTAACGCGCGTAAGCACGCAGCAGCGCCACGTCGCGCCAAGGCAGGCCGGCGGTAAGTACCAGACGGTTGAACGCATCGTTTTCGGCATCGCCATGCACGATGTGCACGAACGCGTCCTGCAGGGTGTCGTTGAGCTGCTGGATATCCAGGTTCACGCCTTCGGCGGCAATGAACGCAAAATCATGGATCCAGAACTCACGGCCATTGGCGTGACGCAGGCGGTACGGGAACTCGCCCAGCACGCGCAGGCCGAGGTTTTCCAGGATCGGCAGCACGTCGGACAGCGCCAGTGGCGTGTCGGCGTGGTAGAGCTTGCAATGCAGCTCTCGCTGGCCGGAGACCTGGCCCAGCGGCTGATAGAAGCTCATGACCAACGGGTTGGCTTCGGTCAGGCTGTTGAGGTGCTGCATATCGACCACAGCCGAATGCGCAGCAAAACGCTCGCGGTAACCTGCCGGGAAGCCTTTCGGGAAATCCGCCAGCACGTTGGTGCCCTGGGCTTCGCCGAAGCTTTCCACCACCAGGCTGGCGTAGTCGTCCTGCCAGCTGCGGCAGGCCTGCACCACTTCTTTTTCCAGTTGAAGCGGGTCGATGTCCAGGCGGTTCTTCGGGTCAACCCGCAGAATCAGCTGCACACGGGCCAGGACGGACTCGGAGAAGAAGGTCCAGAATTCGCAGTCCGAGGCTTTCAGGCGATCCATCAGCACTTGCTGGATCTTCTGGCGCACTTCGGTGGAATAGATGTCGCGCGGCACGTAGGCCAGGCAGTAGCAGAAACGACCGTACGGGTCTTTGCGCAGGAACACGCGAATCTTGTTGCGCTCCTGGATCTGCACGATCGACATCACGGTGTTGAACAGCTCGTCGACCGGGGTCTGGAACAGGTCATCACGCGGCAAGACTTCAACCACCTGGGCCAGCTCTTTGCCCAGGTGTGCCTTGGCCTGGAAGCCCGAGCGGCGCTCGATTTCCGCGACTTTACGGCGGATGTAAGGGATCACTCGCACGCTTTCGCCGTACACCGACGAGGTGTAGAGGCCCATGAAGCGGTGTTCCTTGATCACCTTGCCGTCGGCGCTGATCTCACGGATCGACACATAGTCCGGGTACGCCGGACGGTGCACGCGGCTTGGGTGCGCGGCCTTGGCGAACGACAGCACGGTCGGTTCACGCAGGTATGCCACGGCGTAGTCTTCGATGCGCGTGTCTTCGGCGGTAAGGCCGGCACGCAGCAATTTGGTCAGACCGAGGAAGGAGCCGGTGTCATATTCGATATGACCGCCGTCCGCCTCGTCACGTACCACAAACTCTTCATAGCCAAGGAAGGTGAAGTGGTTGCCCACCAGCCATTCCAGGAAGCTCTTGATCTCGGCTTTTTCTTCGCCGTCGATGCTGAACTGGCTCGCGTCGATACCGGCCAGCAGGTCCTGGACCTTGGCTTTCATCGGTTCGAAATCGGCCACGGCCACGCGCACTTCGCCCAGCACTTGCTCAAGCTCTTTGCTCAGCACGTTGAGTTCGGCGGCATTGGCGCAACGGTCGATTTCCAGGTACATCAGCGATTCTTGCAGAATGCCTTCGCCCTGGGTGCCTTTTGGCAGAATTTCCAGCAACTCGCCTTTTTTGCCGCGACGCACGCTGAGCACGGTGGTTTGCAGGGTGTGGATGCTGTAGCCACGGCGATTCAGCTCGGTGCGTACCGAGTCGACCAGAAATGGCAGGTCATGGTGCAGTACTTCGACCGCAGTGTGGGTCGACTGCCAGCCATGACGTTCGTAATCGGGGTTGTAGACCCGCACTTGCGGTTGGGTGTGATCAAAGCGCTCAAGCAGGCGCCAGGCAGACAGGGTGCAACCGGCCAGGTCGGAAAGGCGACGTTGGGTCAGTTCGTCCAGGGAAATAATGCCGAAGAATTGCTCAGCGAACAGCGCCACTTGTGGCAGTGCCTGTTCACTGATGTGCTGCGCCAGTGCCGCTTGCAGTTGATGCTGGAAGTCGGACTTGCTGGCTGCGGTGAAGAACGCCATCTGTGGTACTCCGCTTGGGCTTGTTATTGATGGAAGCGTCGCGTGTTATCCCCTTGCGGGGAGACCGTCAGCTCTGTTCGTCAATAACCTTATAACGAATCGAGGTGACAGGTGGGTGAAGCTGCGCAAGGCGATCAGGTCACATCGGATGCGCCGTTTGGCAGGTGACGGTACGACGGGCAGGTCAACGGCCTGACGGTGGCGCATCCACTGCGCAGCTTAACGAGTGTAGGAAGACGGTTGCTTTCCGTACGGCGACATATTCGGTCAAGCGCAGGCAGCGCTGAACATTCTCTAGCGCCCTGCACCTGGGCGAGTAGGACGATAGTTTTTTTCTGTGTAGGCCATAGGCACTTTGAATGGAGTGAATACAGCTCGTTCGACCAATTAGAACTGACTCGATGCACACAGCATCGATTGCGCAAACACACCACGGACGGCCCACTGATTAATTGAAGTGAGCGTTTAGTATGACCAGCATAACTGCAACTGTAAGTCAGGGTACTATCAGTGCCTCGACGAATGTACCGAATGGCGTTCCCACTTACCCAACACCGCGCCAAGCCCATAATAAGCCTACCCTCCCTGAATTAAACTGGGATCGTCCGGAGTTGAAGTGGGGCGAGCAGACCGTCCGGCCAGAACAACCTGCCGTGCAACACGATAGCAGGCCAGCCTCTTATTTTTCCGAGCCATTAAAAAGAAACAACGCGCTCGACAGGTATGCAGCCGACAAGTACAAACCCTTCATGTCCGCCACTCAACATACCTCAGAACATGTGGCAGCCCAGATTAAACAAAAGTGGGGGGTCGACGTCGATCCGGAAAAAACCTTTCTGGTCACCTTTGCTTATGACAAAAACACCACGCCTCACAAGGCGGTCATTACACAAAAAATCTCCCTGGCGGATGCGGCATGCCTGAATATTCAACACACACCACGGCCCAAGGGGATGACTGGAAAACAAGAGGCTCCCAAAGGGCAACCTACCGAACCCTTCGACATACAGCCTAATTCCCGCCACACGGAAAAGCCCAATTGGGACGGCACTTTCCCACGTCCACTCGTGGGCAATTTCAATACTTATTATCACGGTATTGTGACTGAGCCCTCGCCCGACGCACCCACTACTTACGGTGCGGGCCAGCATGTTCAGATCCCCCCGGCCGACTTCAAAAAAATGGTCTGGGACCATGCCTATAAAAAACCCTACGACCAGTACCTGAACTTCAAGTGGTCGCCTGAAACCCGTGAGTCCTATACCGCACTTGCCAAAATTAGCTACCTTAATGCTGCGCACGCGCAACATCATGAGCGCTCGCTGGACGAGGAAGGCCGAAAGATCGCCATGAGCCTCGTCGGTGTACCCGCCAACCAGACTTATCTGGATGCAGGGCTGGAAACACTGGTTAAACCGCACACGCCAGACGCAAGCCTGGAGACCAAATTTCTGAGTTTCAATGGCTTCCACTCCACTGATATTTTCTATACCAGAGACGTCAATACTCAGAAAACGCTTCTATACATTCCAGGCAATTCGTCCCCCATCCACTCGTTCGATTCGCCCCAAGCAATGAATAAATGGCTGGCTACCCAATTGATTGACGAAGATAAAGCCGCCGCTTTCAAAAAACATTTCTCCCCAAAAGATGCTTCGTCTTCATTATTTAAAAAAGGCTTCGATGCGCGATTGGAGCTGATTCGACAGCACATCAAAGAGCCAGGCGCTGTGGACTTCCTGGAACGGCAAGGCTTTTGGGAAGAGGGTGGCGTATTTGATGGCAAAAACATCACGGGCGACCCTTTCAGCGAGGTTCAAGAGCGCACAGAAAAAAGCATGAAAGCCAGTACCAACCAGGAGTTCGTGCTGAACACAGACCACAACAAGCAAACAATTCTTAAGGCAAAAAAATGGTTGGATGGAGCGCTTCTGCTTGCAACCCCCATTGGCTTGGCACTGCCCCCCGTGGGCATCTTGCTGACGGCGCTGAGTGTGGGCTCCGGATTGCTGGAAGTGGGCGTGGGCATTCACGACAACGCCAACGACCGCGCAAACGCCGATGACAGGATTACGTTCGGTGTATTCAATGCGCTCAAGCCAATACTGACTGCGGGGGCTGGCAAGGCTTCAGAGCCCATCACCGGGCCGATCAAAACAGTGTTAAAGGCCACTATTTTGGCGAAATAACCCACTGCAAGTGCGATACCCATGGTGGCAGGGGCAGTCCCATCCACTTAAGAGCAGCGTAAACGTTTGTACGATGGCAAAATTAGCCGCCCGTCGTTCAAGTACGCTGCTTTTAGAGGACTGCCCATGCAACTGACCACTCCCCACCTGATCGCCACACCCTGTGACGAAGAAGAAGACAACATGGCCATGCTGTGCTGCCACGGCAATAATGGCGAAATGTTCATGCTCAGTCGTTACCCGGACGAGGATGAGGTTGAGCTGACCTGGGATTACGAACCGTCGACCCTGGATGGGCTGAAAGTGACCTTGAGTGACACCACGCTGGTGATTGAACTGGCGGCGGGTGATGCCGATGCACTGGGCGGCAAGGACCACTTGCGGATCAACCACACCACCGCCGCGTCGGATTTGGCTGAAGTTGAAGAAACCTTGCAGAACATCCTCAAGGGCACCGGCACCTTTAGCCGGATTTAGGCTGTTCCAAGGATCAAATGTGGGAGCTGGCTTGCCTGCGATGCAGGCACCTCGGTGTATCAGGTCACTCCAGTTGATGCCATCGCAGGCAAGCCAGCTCCCACAGGGGCCGAGCGACCCTCAGTGGAATTTGTGCTTTCCACACAAAAATCCTACAAGTTTTGCTAAAAATACCCGCCGCGCCGTTAGTCGCTACACCCTGCGATGCATTAAAGTAGACGCCCCAGGCCCGGCGTTTTTTTTCGACGTTGGGGCTCATCTCTCCAGGAACCGTCATCGATGGAACATCGTGAAGCGCTGCTTGCGCTGCGAACCTTTCTTTCTACGCAGATTCTCGGCCAGGAAAAACTCATCGATCGCTTGCTGATCGCCCTGCTCGCCGACGGCCATATGCTGGTAGAAGGCGCACCGGGCCTGGCCAAGACCAAGGCCATCAAAGAGCTGGCCGAAGGCATTGAAGCGCAGTTCCATCGTATCCAGTTCACCCCCGACCTGTTGCCGGCCGACATCACCGGCACCGAGATCTATCGCCCGGAAACCGGCAGCTTCGTGTTCCAGCAAGGCCCGATCTTTCACAACCTGGTACTGGCGGACGAAATCAACCGCGCGCCAGCCAAGGTGCAGTCTGCATTGCTCGAAGCCATGGCCGAGCGCCAGGTCAGTGTGGGTCGCAGCACCTACGACCTGTCGCCGCTGTTTTTGGTCATGGCCACGCAAAACCCCATTGAGCAGGAAGGCACTTACCCACTGCCCGAGGCCCAGCTAGATCGCTTCTTGATGCACGTCAAAATCGGTTTCCCGGACGCGGCGGTCGAACGACGCATCCTGCAGCAAGCCCGTGGCGAGGCGCTCAATGGCGAAACCAAGCCCGAGCGCCGCGTGAGCCAGCAGGCGATTTTTGCCGCGCGCAAGGAAATCCTCGGCCTGTACATGGCCGATGCGGTGGAGGAATACCTGGTGCAACTGGTCATGGCCACGCGCACCCCGGCCAAGTTCGATCCTGAAATGGCCGAGTGGATCGCCTATGGCGCCAGCCCGCGCGGCTCCATCGCCCTCGACCGCTGCGCCCGCGCCCATGCGTGGCTGGCCGGGCGCGACTTTGTCAGCCCGGAAGATATCCAGGCAGTACTGTTTGATGTGCTGCGTCACCGCATCATCCTGTCGTTCGAGGCCGAAGCGGCCGGCATTGACCAGGACCGCGTGGTGCAACGCATTCTCGACGTCGTTGCCGTCGCTTGAACCCCATGAATGCCGGCGATGGAATCCGCGTCACGCTCAGCGAATTGATTGAGATGCGCCACCGCGTGCGCGAAGTGCAGCTGTTTTCCACGCCAAGCCAGCGCAGCCCGCTGATTGGCCTGCACCACTCCAAACTGCGTGGGCGCGGTGTCGACTTCGACCAAGTTCGCGTGTACCAGGCTGGCGACGATGTGCGCACCATCGACTGGCGCGTGACGGCCCGCACCCAGGAGCCGCACACCAAGCTGTTCCATGAAGAACGTGAACGGCCGATTTTCATCATGGTTGAGCAAAGCTGTCGGCTGTTCTTCGGCTCCGGGCAAATGTTCAAATCGGTACTCGCCGCCCAAGCCGCCAGCTTGATCGGCTGGGCAGCGCTGGGGCACAACGACCGCGTCGGCGGGTTGGTCTTCGGCGACAGCGAGCACTACGAAATCAAGCCCCGGCGCAGTAAACAAAGCCTGCTGCAATTGCTTAACCGCCTGGTGCGCGTGAACCAGAGCCTGAATACCGAAAGCCGCCCCGAAGCCGACGCGTTGGGCATGGCGCTGCGCCGTGGCCGCGAAGTGTTGCGCCCGGGCAGCCTGGTGATTGTGATCTGCGATGAACGCGCGTTGACCGAAGGCGCCGAGCAACAGCTGAGCCTGCTGTCACGCCATTGCGACCTGTTATTGTTGCCGATCTCCGACCCACTGGACCACGCCCTGCCCGCCGCCGGGCTGCTGCGTTTCGCTGAACGTGGCGCGCAATTGGAACTGGACACGCTGAATTTCGATTTGCGCCAGGCCTATAAAGCCCAGGCTGAGGAACGCATTGCACGTTGGGAACTGCTGGCACAGAAGCTGCGCATTCTATTGATGCCCCTGAGCACCCAAAGCGAGATGGTCGAGCAATTGCGCGAATACCTCAACCCGCAACGCCCGGTTAAAAAGCAATGAGCAGCCTCGACCAACTGCAGCCACTGATCGCCCCGCCGGCCATCGGGTTCTGGCCGCCTGCGCCGGGTTGGTGGCTGCTGCTGCTGGTGATCCCGCTGCTGGGCTGGGGCCTGTGGTGGTTGCGCCGTTTCCTGCCCACCCGACGCCCCGTGGCCCGCGCCGAACAACCGCTGGACCCGCTGCGCATCGCCGCCCTGGCCGAACTTGCGCTGATGCCCAAACCCTACGACGGCGCGCCCGCCGGTGCCTGGCTGCAGCAGCTCAATGGCCTGCTCAAGCGCCTGTGCCGCAACGACTACCCCTACAGCCAGAGCCACACATTAAACGGGCGCAAATGGCTGGCGTTCCTCGACAACCGTTGCCCCGCCGCCGGGCTTACACGCTGGATGGTGCTGGTCGAAGGCGCCTACAAACCCGAATGCAAACTCGACGACAAGGCCATCGCCGGCCTGACCCAAGCGGTCGATACCTGGATTCGCAAACATGTTTGAGTTCGCCTGGCCGTGGATCTTCGCCCTGTTGCCCTTGCCGTGGTTGATGCGCTTCATCCTGCCAGTGGCCGACAGCGGCGAACCCGCGCTGAAGGTCAGCTACCTGGCCGACCTTGAGGGCCTGGCGCGCCGCCGTGCGCGGGTCAACCTGCCCGGCTGGCGCCAGCAAGCGCCGTTCGTGGTGCTGTGGCTGCTGCTGCTGACCGCCGCCGCGCGCCCGGAATGGCTTGGCGAACCGCTGCCCATTGCCGCCAGCGGCCGTGACTTGCTGGTGGCCGTGGATGTGTCCGGCTCCATGGATTTCCCTGACATGCACTGGCAGGACGATGACGTCAGCCGCCTGAGCCTGGTGCAGCATTTGCTCGGCGACTTCCTGGAAAGCCGTGAAGGCGACCGCGTGGGCCTGATCCTGTTTGGCAGCCAGGCTTACCTGCAAGCCCCGCTGACCTTCGACCGGCGCACCGTGCGCACCTGGCTGGATGAAGCACGTATCGGCATCGCCGGCAAAAACACCGCCATCGGCGATGCGATTGGCCTGGCCTTGAAACGCCTGCGCCAGCGCCCGGCGCAAAGCCGTGTGCTGATCCTGGTCACCGATGGCGCCAACAATGCCGGGCAGATCGATCCGCTGACCGCCGCACGCCTGGCGGCCGAAGAAGGCGTAAAAATCTACCCGATCGGCATCGGCGCCGACCCCGAGCAAACCGGTTCGTTGGGCATCTTGGGCGTCAACCCGAGCCTGGACCTGGATGAACCGGCCTTGAAGGCCATCGCGGACGCCACCGGTGGCCGCTACTTCCGCGCCCGCGACGGCGACGAGCTGCAAAAAATCAAACAAACCCTGGACCAGCTTGAGCCCGTCGCGCAACAGCCGACCCAGGCACGCCCGGCCCAGGCGCTGTACAGCGCACCGCTGGCGCTGGCGTTGATCCTGAGCATGTTGCTGGTGGTTCAAGAACGCTGGCCTAATAACCCCTTGCAACGCACCTTCAACAAACTCTCGACCAAGGGCATTTTCCTGCAACAGCACCCGCAATGGCGCCAACGCCTTAAACGCCTGCGCTTGCGGAGGCGTCGATGATCGACCTGTGGCCACACTGGTTTCGCCCTTGGTGGTTGCTGCTGCTGCCGTTGCTCGGCTGGCTGCTGTGGCAGCTGTGGCACCGACAAAAGCGCGCCGGGCGCTGGCAAATGATTTTGCCGCCGGCGTTTCATGCGGTGCTGCTCAGTGGCGGCAATGGCCGCGAAAGTAAATCGCCCTGGGTGGTGTTGGGCATCGCCTGGCTGCTGGCCGTGCTGGCATTGCTTGGCCCCAGTTGGCAAAGGGTTGAACAGAACAGCCAGAAACCGGCCGACCCGGTGGTGGTGCTGTTGGAGCTGACCCCGGAAATGCTCGCCACCGACAGCCCGCCCAATCGTTTAGAGCAGGCGCGGCGCAAGCTCTATGACTTGCTGCAGGCACGCGACAACGCGCCCACCGCCATCGTCGTGTATGCCGGCAGCGCCCATACGCTGGTGCCGCTGTCGGATGATCTGGCCACCAGCCGCAACCTGCTCGAAGCCCTGCGTCCCTCGATCATGCCCGAGCCCGGCCATCGCGCCGATCTGGCGGTGGAAAAAGCCCTGGGTTTGCTCAAGCAAGCCGGTCTCGGCCAGGGGCGCCTGTTGCTGGTCGGCTCGTCGCTGTCGAAACAGGAGCGTCAAGGCATTCGCCTGCAGTTGCAGAGCGCCCAGGCCCCCAGCTTGTCGATCCTCGGCATCGGCAGCCGCGAAGGCACGCCGGTGACCCAGGAAAGCGGTGAGTTCCTTAAGGATGACCAGGGCGCCATTCTGGTGCCGCGCCTGGACGGCCCGACGCTCAAGGCGTTTGCCAGTGAAATGGGTGGCCGCTACCGCGCCGCGCGCCTGGATGACAAAGACCTGCGCCAGCTCAACCTGCTCGATGGCCCGCAGGCCCTGCGCAACGACGGCCAACTGCTGCACCTCGACACCTGGGCCGACCAGGGTTACTGGCTGCTGCTACCGTTATTGTTGCTCGCCGCCTGCGCCGGGCGTCGCGGCTGGCTGTTCTGCGTGCCGTTACTGTTACTTGGTGCGCCGCAGCCCAGCTATGCCTTTGAACTTCAGGACCTGTGGCTGCGACCCGACCAGCAAGGCCAATATCTGCTGAAGAAACAACGCCCCAACGAGGCCGCCAAACACTTCGAAGACCCGCAATGGCAAGGCGTGGCACTGTATGAGGCGGGCAACTACGCCGAGGCGATCAAGCGTTTTGCCCAAGGCAATGACGCGTATTCCCACTACAATCGCGGGAATGCGCTGGCCAAATCCGGCGAACTGGAAGCCGCCATCGACGCTTATGAGCAAGCACTCGAAGCCCAGCCCGACCTGCAACCGGCGCTGAAAAACAAAGCGCTGGTCGAAACCCTGATCCAGGAAAAAGCCCAGCCCGAGCCGGCCAAGCCTGTCAAAAATGAGGATGACGAAACCACCCAACCCGGCCAAACTGCGCAACCGGGCAGCAGCGGCCAAAGTGCCACGGGGGGCGAGCAATCACCCCAAGGCCAAGGCCAGGCCAGTGCCGGCGATAACCAGACGGGCGCCACGCCCAAAGCCGGCGGCAACGACGTACCGGGCAGCGAGCTAGGGGACGAACACACCACCACCCCGCCCTTGCGCCCCGCCGATGCCAGCCTCGATGGCGAGCACCGCCAGGCGCTGGAGCAATGGCTGCAGCAGATCCCGGACAACCCCGGCGAACTGCTGCGACGTAAATTCTGGTACGAACAGCAACAACATCAGGACAAGACTCGATGAGCCGCCGCACCACCCTTCTGCTCCTGCTCGCCCTGTCGGCAAGCCACGCCCAGGCGGCCAACCTGGTGGCGAGTGTCGACCGCAGCCGCGTCAATTCCGGGGAAACGGTGGAGTTGACAGTGGAATCCAGCGACGTCACCCAGTTCGGCAAACCCGACTTGTCACCCCTGGATGCGCAGTTTGAAGTGAGCGGCACGCGCCAGATCAACCAGCTGACTACCTTGGGCGGCGATAACCACGCCACCACGCGCTGGATCATCACGTTGCTGCCCAAGGAAAACGGCACCGTGGTGATTCCGCCGCTGCAAGTGGGCGAACTCAAGACCCAGCCGATCAGCCTGCAAGTGCTGGAAACCGCCAGCCAGAACACCAGTGCCGAACTGGCCCCGGTGTTTATCGAAGCCAATCTGGACCAGAGCAGTGTGTACGTTCAGGCCCAGGTGCTGTTGACCGTGCGCGTGTACCACTCGGTGTCGCTGTATGACGACAGCAGCCTCACGCCGTTGCAAATCCCCGATGCGCGCATTGAACAATTGGGCGAGTCGCGCACTTACGAGAAGGTCATCAACAGCATTCGCCACGGCGTAATCGAAACCCGCTATGCGATTTACCCGCAGCACAGCGGTGCCTTGGTGATTCCGGCGCAGACTTTCAGCGCCACCTTGGTGGAATCGCGCCCGCCCCAAGAGAACACGCTGCAGGGCACCAAACCGGGCAAGTTGATTCACGTAAGCTCTGCCCAATTGCCGCTGACCGTCAAGCCCAAGCCGGAGTTCTACCCCGCCGACGCCGCCTGGCTGCCCGCGCGCAGCTTGACCCTGAGCGAAGTCTGGAACCCCGAGCCTGATCACGTTCAAGTGGGCGACTCCCTGACCCGCAGCCTCACGGTCAAGGCCGAAGGCCTGTCCAGCGCCCAGTTGCCGGCCCTGCCCAGCAGCGACATCAATGGCCTGCGCCGCTACCCGGACCAGCCGGTGCTCGGCAACCAAAACAGCGACCGTGGCCTGATCGGCAGCCGTGAGGACCGCGAAGCCCTGGTGCCAACCCGCGCTGGTGCCGTGGAGTTGCCCGCCGTGGAAGTGGTGTGGTGGAACACCCACGAAGATCACCTGGAACGCACCAGCCTGCCCGCGCGCACGCTGCAAGTGGCGACCAACCCAAGCCTGGTGGTGGACACGCCCGCCACACCAACGGTCATTACCGCACCGGACGATAGCCGCCTGTGGCTGTGGCAACTGAGCACCTTGATACTTGCCTGCACCACGCTGTTGGGTTTTGGCCTGTGGTGGCGCGCACGTCGCCAACCCGCCGTGCAACGCGCCGTACAAACCGGCCCGAGCCCGCGCTCGCTGTTGGACGACCTCAAGCGCGCCACCCAGGCCAACGACCCGCAAGCCACGCGCCAGGCACTCGACGCCTGGGCGCGGCAACAACCGGAAACCCTGGCCGACATGGCGGCGCGGTTCGTGCCGCTGTCGGATGCCTTGGATGGGTTGAACGGCGCGCTGTACAGCGAGAGCGGCCAATACTGGCTGGGTGAAGATTTATGGCGTGCGGTCAAAGCAATTCCGATGGTCGAGCGTGCGCAAGACCCGGCAACGGACACCACCAGCTTGCCGCCGTTGTATCCCAAGTAAATCTCTCTCTACCTGACAGCACAAAACCCATGTGGGAGCTGGCTTGCCTGCGATGGCCATAGGTATGCCGCTTTCTCCTGTGGCGAGCAGGCTTGTCCTGCGTTGGGCCGCGAAGCGGCCCCAGTAAAGGCACTGCAATTTTCCTGAAAGAACTCAGTGTCTGGGTTTGGGGCTGCTTCGCGGCCCAACGCAGGACAAGCCTGCTCGCCACAACAGCACACTTGCCACAGGCTTCGTGTTGCTGAAATACCGAGGTGTCTGCATCGCAGGCAAGCCAGCTCCCACAGATGATGGGTGTAGCCTGGGTGACATGCATTGTTAAAGGCCAGCAGTCCATATCCCTTTAATTTGCGGGAAGTTTCCTAGACAATCCTTTGGCCTTGCGCCTGCTCACTTCACTGGCTAGCCTTCGCTCCGTCGCTGCATATCAGCGATCGGGAGTGAGATCCTGTGAACGGAGTGCCAAGTGCCACAACCGCGAGCAACATGCTCTATGGCGGCTGTGTGCGGGCAGACCTAGGTCTGGCCGGGTGCTCCTGACCGGTTATCTCACCCCGCACATAGCTGCCACCTTTTGTCGAGTGAGATCTGCAAAAGAATGGCTCCCAACCTTTTAGGAGTTTCATTCATGACCAAAATCGTCCCAGACCCACCCCGTTTCACCC
>NZ_WKDB01000085.1:0-24427 GCF_021606215.1 Pseudomonas sp. PA-5-4B
CCGCCCACCGCCCACCGCCCACCGCGCCAAGGCAGTAAAGCTAACGCAACGGCCCCAACACCTGCCGATACCGCTCCACCCCCTGGGGCGTCTGCCTGACCAGGCTGATCTCCATGCCCAACGGATCCTCCCGCCGATTGCCACTCAGCTGCCGCCAACCCTTGTCCGCCTCCCACACCCGCACCTGCACATCACTGACCCCGCTCAACACCACAACCCCGCCTTTGGCCGCCGGCAACGGAAAGCGCTCCCGCGCAGGCGCCGCCGCACGGTACAGGCTGTCGCCCTTGAGCCACCAGCGCACGCGTTGCAATCCATCTCCGGCCACCGGTGCACTGCGAATCACCTCCAGCGTAAAACCCTTGCTGTCGGAGCTGCGCACCGTCACGGCGGCCAACCCGGCAGGTTTGGCGGTGTCGTCTTCGGTTGGGCCAGGCGCGCTCAGTTCCACGCTGGCGCGCAGGCTGACATCGCGTTGCAGCTGGTTCAACGCCCGCAACAGCGCTTCAGTCTGTTCCGTGCTGGCCTGCAGGTGCTGGTCGGCGCGGGTCACGCTGTCGAGCCCACGCCAGGCGATCAGGCTGACCACCGCCATCAGCATGATCGCCACCATTACTTCGATCAGGGTGAAGCCTTGCTGGGATGGGTTCATGGTTGAGTCACCACACGCATCAGCCCGGCCGCATCGCGCTGCAGGCTGAGGCTGTATTGGCCATCGGACAGCACCACGCGCACCGGCGGGCTGATCCATTCGGCGTCGAGTACGAGCACCCGCCCGGGTTCGATTGAGACCTGCATCGGCGTGTGTTCCCACGGGCGCGGGCGCAGTTGGCTGTCGCCCTTGAAGGTCTCGATACCTGAACCGTCATCACTGCGGCGGTTGAAGCCAAAGCCCTTGGCGTCGGCGCGCCAGGTGATGGGGCGCCCGTCCGCACGGGCTTCAGCCTGGGCCACTTGCAGCAGTTGGCTCAGGCGTTCGGCATCCTTGCGTAGCAGGTGCAGCGGGTCGGGCTTGATGGTCAGGCTGATGGCGGCACTGGCAATGCCGATGATCACCAGCACCACCATCAACTCGATCAGAGTAAAGCCTTGCTGTTTCATCGCCCGACTCCTGAACAACTGGTGAGCTTGTGAAATAAAAACGTGCGAATTGGCCTGTAGGCTGAAAGCACGCACAGACAGGAGGTCCCGCTCATGGCATTTGCTCTTCGATTTTCGCCCGCCCACGGTGTGCAGGCGCTGGCCTTGTTGGCGGCCCTGGCCGGGGTGGCGGTGTGGACGCCGTTGCTGCTGACATCCGCCGAGTCCCACACGCCCCAGGCCGCGCCCCAGACGCTGGCGGCGCGCAGTGACAACCCGGCGTTGCAGTGGTTTGCCAGCGCGCCCTCGGTGTTGCAGGTCAAAGTCTCGGGCGTGCTCGCCGGCGCGCGTGGCGCGGTGGCGATCCTCAGCCTTAACGATGGGCCGCCGCGCAGCTTCCTGCTCGGCGAGCGTTTGGGCCCCGGAGTGCGGCTGACGGCCATTGAAGGTGATGGCGTGGAGATCGAGCGCGGCGGCGAGAAGCTGCGCGTCAACCTCGACAAGTTGCCGGACGCGCCCGCATTACCGTCACTCACTCGGCCATGACCTGGGTCGCCAGACGCGCCAGCGGCGGCGCTTCGCGGCTGGCATCGAGCACCAGCAGGCTGACCTGAAACAGGCGGCCCTCGGCGTTGATGGTCTGCTCACAGCGCAGCTTCAGTCGGCCCTGGTCACAGTCGAAGGTCTTTTTGCCGCTGCGTAGCTGTCCGCCCAACCGCAGCTCCGCCAACCGACTTTGCCCGGCCAGCAACGCGATGGATTTGTCGCGCAGCAGGCCGTTGCTCTGGGTCATCAACCCGGCCACGCGCACGGCGGCCGCCATGGCCACAGCAATGATCGCCAGCGCCACCAGCACTTCAATCAGGGTAAAGCCTTGCTCCTTGCGGCGGCTGTACATGGCGCTCTCAAAGCCGGGAAACAGGCCCGCAGACTAGCGCCGGCAGTTGACCGATTAGCGACCAAACCTCCCGAGGATTTTCAATACGACTGACATGTGTTCTTGCAACACTGCGCCACGAAATGCACCCAAGCCAAGGAATGTCGAGATGGAAATCGCGCCCCTAACGTCCCCATTGCCAGGCCCGCGCGGCCAACGTGGCTTCACCTTGATCGAGATCATGGTGGTGGTGGTCATCCTCGGGATTCTGGCGGCGATGGTGGTGCCCAAAGTGCTCGATCGGCCCGACCAGGCACGGGCCACGGCGGCCAAGCAGGATATCGGCGGGTTGATGCAGGCGCTGAAACTCTATCGGCTCGACCACGGCAGCTACCCAAGCATGAACCAGGGCTTGAAAGTGCTGGTAGAACGCCCGGCCGACGCCAAGAACAGTAACTGGCGCGCCTACCTGGAGCGCCTGCCCAACGACCCGTGGGGCAACCCTTATCACTACCTCAACCCCGGCGCCAATGGTGAGGTCGATGTGTTCTCCCTGGGTGCCGACGGCAAACCGGATGGCGACGGCGTGAATGCCGATATCGGCTCCTGGCAGTTGTAAGGCCCGCCATGAACAGGCATTCGCCCGCAGCGGCGAAGCAGCGCGGCATGGCGATTATCAGCGCGCTGCTGATCGCGGCGGTGGTGGCGGTGATCGCTGGCGCCATGCTCACACGCCAGACCGTCTTCACCCGTAGCCTTGAGGCCGAGCAACTGCGGGTGCAGGGCCAGTGGCTGTTGCTGGGCGCGCTGGAACAGAGCCGCCTGTTGCTGTGGGACGCGCGTAAAAAGGATGTGTTGACCCGCCTCGACCAGCCGTGGGCACGCGCCCAGGGCGGTGTGTTTGAAGGGCGGCTGGAGGATGAACAGGGCAAGTTCAATCTGCGTAACCTAGTCAATCGCCAGCAACAAGATAACGAGCAATTGCAGCACTTCGAACGCTTGTGTCGGCTGATCGGCGTCGACCCGGCCGTGAGCCGTCGCATCAGCCAGCGGGTGATCGGCTCCTATGACCAGCGCGTTGTACACAAAGGCGCGTCGGATGAGCGCCTGCCGGCCAAATACCCGATGCTGCGCAGCCTCGATGACCTCAGTGGTATTGAAGGCATCGACCCACAGGTGCTGAGGCGCCTGCACGCTTTTGTCAGCGTGCTGCCCGGCAACACCTGGGTCAACGGCAATACCGCCAGCGCCGAAGTGCTCAGCGCGGTGGTGCCGCTGCTCAGCCTGGCCCAGGCCCAGGCGCTGGTGGCCGAGCGCGACAGCGGGCGCTGGTTTATCAACCGTGGCGACTTTGTTAACCGTCTGCGCATGCCCCAAGTGGCGATGGATTCGGTGCAGGTGGGTATTACCAGCGAGTGGTTCCGTTTGCAGGGCCAGGCCCGTCGCGAGCAACGCCGAGTGACGATCGAGGCGTTGTTGCACCGGCCCGAAGACCGCCAGCCGCAGGTGATCTGGTCGCGGGTGGGTGTATGAAGCGTTTGCGCATTGGCTTGCCGCCACTTGATCAACTGACGGTCGACAGCCCGGTGAACTTTGCCTGGCTGGACGCTGGCAGGGTGATCGCCGAGGGCCGCGAAAGCCTGAAGCAGTTGGGCCAACACCGCCAGCCAGTGGACTGCTTCCTGCACCCGCGTGACAGCCTGTTGACCAGCCTGGAGTTGCCGCCATTACCCGCCGCCAAAACCGCTGCCGCCGTGGCCTGCGCCGCGCAGGCATTGATTCTTGGGCCAATCGATCAGATGCAGGTGGCTCACGGCCCGCGTGGCAGCGACGGTCTTGTGCAGGTGGCCTGGGTGCCCAAGGCCGGGCTGGCACAACTGGGCCAGGTACTGGCGCAGGTGCCGCTCAAGCTGCGCGGCCTGTACCCGGCGCCGTATGCCTTGCCGGTGGCCACGGCGGCGCTGGACGATGGGCATTTGCTCACGCGACATAGCCTGCAACAAGCCACCGTGCATCCACTGGGGCAACACGCCCTGGATCAAACCCTTGATGTGCAGTTGGTCGAGGCCGCGCAGCGCTGGAGCGGCGCAGTGCCCGCCTGGGGTTTGCAGGGGCAGTTCAATCAACGTGCTACCGGCGGCTGGGGCAGGGCGCTGGCCTGTGCGGCGCTGGCCGTCGTTATCTGGACCGTTGGCCTGAACCTGTACGCCGCCCGCCAGGCCGAAGAAGGCCAGCGGCTGAAGGCGCTGATGAGCCAACAGGTGCGCCAGGCCTTTCCCGAGCTGCCGGTGATCCTCAACCCTCTGCAGCAGGTGCGCCAACAGTTGGCGGCGCGGCAAAGCGGGGCGGCGGCTGATCCCGGCCAACGCTTTACCAGCCTGCTGCAACTGGCGGGCAGCCACTTGCCGTTTTTGGTCGGCAGTGTCGACAGCCTGAGCTTTGAGCAGGGCCGTTTGCACCTGGGCCTGTTGGCCGACAGCCATAGCCCGGCGGCGCAAGGCGACTGGCAGGCGGCGCTGGCCGAAGCCGGTTTTGCCGCGACCCGTGATGAGCAAGGTTGGACCCTGGGGCCGGCAGACAACACCGTCACCCCGGAGGAGGACGACGATGAATAAGTGGCAGCAGGTGCGCAGTCAGTCCCATGTGTTCTGGACTGGCCTGGCCGTGCGTGAAAGACGCATGTTGGCCGGTGCCGGGCTGATCCTGGCGAGCCTGCTGACCTGGCTGGTGCTGGTTCAGCCGGCGCTAAAAAAAATCGACTATTGGCAGGTCGAAACCCCGAAGCTGCGTTCCCAGGCCGAAGCCTTGCAGGTGCTGTTGCAGGGCGTCGCGGCGCCGCGTCAGGCGGATGAAACCGCGCTGCGCCAAGCCCTCGACGGCGCCGGCCTGCAAGGTCATTACCAACTGCAGGCGCTGGCTCCTGGTGGCTGGCGGCTGACCTTCGAGAAGGCCCCGGCCGACCTTGTGGTGGACTGGCTGCTGGGTAACCCCCGTTCGTTTTCTTTGGAAGTGTCCGAGGCACGCTTGCAACGCGCCCCGGATACCGTCGACAACTCGGCCGGCACTGTGTCCGGGACCGTTCGCATGGATCAGGCGCTTGGCGCTAAGGAAGCTTCATGAAGTGGTCAGTCCCCAACTCCGCGCCTTTTCGCAAAGTCGCGCCGCTGCTATTGCTGGCCCTGAGCGCGTGCAGTAACCCGCAGTCACCCAAGCCTTTGCTGGTGGACAGCGAGCTGGGCCAGCCATTGGCCGACACGCGGCGCAGCGGCGAAACCGTGCTGGACCGCCAGCGCGAACCGGCGCCGGCCCCCCGCGTGCAGCACCCGGTGACCAACAGCGCCCGTGGCCATGCCCCGGCGGTGCTCAAGGCGCGCAACCCGCTGGGTGACCAGCCGGTACAGCTGAATTTTGTGGACGCCGATATCCAGGCGGTGGTGCGTGCCTTGTCCCGCGCCACCGGCCAGCAATTTCTGGTGGACCCGCGTGTAAAGGGCAACCTCACGTTGGTCAGCGAAGGCCAGGTGCCGGCGCATCAGGCCTACGAGATGTTGCTGGCGGCGCTGCGCATGCAGGGCTTCAGCGTGGTGGATGTGGGCGGCGTCGCCCAGGTGGTGCCCGAGGCCGATGCCAAGCTGCTCGGCGGGCCGATCTACAGCGCCGGCAGCAGCGGCATGCAGACGCGTACCTTTCGGCTGCAATATGAAAATGCGGTCAACCTGATTCCGGTGCTGCGTCCCATTGTGTCGCCGAATAACCCGATCAACGCCTACCCCGGCAACAACAGCATCGTCATCACTGACTATGCTGAAAACCTGGCGCGGGTGGCGCAGATTATCGACGGCATCGACACGCCCAGCGCCATCGACACCGATGTGGTGAAGATCCAGAACGGCATCGCCGTCGATATCGCGGCCATGGTCGCTGAATTGCTGGAAACCCAGGGTGCCGACCAGACGCAAAAGATCAACGTGGTGGGCGACCCGCGTTCCAACTCGATCATCATTCGTTCCGGCAGCCCCGAGCGCACGGAGCTGGCGCGTAACCTGATCTACAAACTCGACAATGCCCAGAGCAACCCGAGCAATATGCACGTGGTGTACCTGCGCAACGCCCAGGCGGGCAAGCTGGCGCAGTCGTTGCGCGGGCTGTTGACCGGTGAGAGCGAGTCCGGGGTCAGCGATGAGGCCCGTGGCAAACTCAGCTCGATGGGCGGCGGCTCCCAGAATAACCAGGGCAGTAATACTCAGAACAGCAGCGGCACGCCCACCGGCAGTGGTGTGCAGTCGTCGGGCTACGGCCAGTCGAGCAGTTCGGGCAGCAGCGCCAACAGCAGCACCCCCAGCGATCAGAACACTGCGTTCAGCGCCGGTGGTGTGACGATCCAGGCGGACGCTACCACCAACACCTTGCTGATCTCCGCGCCCGACCCGCTGTACCGCAACCTGCGCGAAGTGATCGACATGCTCGACCAGCGCCGCGCGCAGGTGGTGATCGAAAGCCTGATCGTTGAAGTCAGCGAAGATGACGCCAGTGAGTTCGGCGTGCAATGGCAGGCAGGCAATCTTGGCGGCAAGGGCGGATTCGGCGGCGTCAACCTGGGCGGCAGTGGGCTGGTCACCACCGGCAAAACCAGCATCGATGTGTTGCCCAAAGGGCTGAATATCGGCTTGGTCAACGGCAGCGTGGATATTCCGGGGATCGGCAAGGTGCTCGACCTCAAGGTGCTGGCCCGCGCCCTCAAGAGCAAAGGCGGCACCAACGTGCTGTCCACGCCGAACCTGCTGACCCTGGACAACGAAGCAGCGAGCATTTTTGTCGGCCAGACCATTCCGTTTGTCACCGGCAGTTATGTCACCGGTGGCGGCGGCACCAGCAACAACCCGTTCCAGACCGTACAGCGCGAAGAGGTGGGGCTGAAGCTGAACGTGCGGCCGCAGATTTCCGAAGGCGGCACGGTGAAGCTGGATATTTACCAAGAGGTCAGCAGCGTCGACACACGCGCCTCGGTGGAGGCGGGCACGGTGACCCAAAAACGCGCGATCGACACCAGTATTTTGCTGGATGACGGGCAAATCATGGTGCTCGGCGGGTTGCTGCAGGACGGCTATAGCCAGAGCAATGACGCGGTACCGTGGCTGGCGGATATCCCTGGGTTGGGGGCGCTGTTTCGCAATGAAAAGCGCAGCGTCACCAAGACCAATCTGATGGTGTTTTTACGCCCCTACATTATTCGCGACAGTGGCGCTGGGCGCAGTATCACCTTGAACCGCTATGAATTCATGCGCCGCGCCCAGGGCGGGTTGCAGCCGGAGCACAGTTGGGCGCTGCCGGATGTGCAGGCGCCGCAGTTGCCTTCGGTGGAGAAGGCGATTCCCGGGGCGCAGCAGCAGGGGCCAAGGGCGGTGATTCGGGCAGTGCCGGTTTCGCAGGTGCGGCCGTGATCTACCTGAAGTATGAAGATCAAACTGTGGGAGCTGGCTTGCCTGCGATGGCGGTGGGTCAGTTGAACATTTTTCAGCTGAAAGTCCGCTATCGCAGGCAAGCCAGCTCCCACATGTACGGTGGTGTATGAGTTTGCTCCCCTACGTCTGGGCCAAATCCCAGCGCATCCTCCTGCGCCCCGGCGATGAAGGCAGGGTGCTGACGGTTTGCCCCTCAACCCCCGGCTGGTCGATCAGCGAGGTCCAGCGCCAATTCGGCCAATCACGCCTGGAGCATGTGCGCGACGACGAACTCGACGGCCTGCTCACCAGCGCCTACGCCGACACCGGCAGTGCCGCCGCCGTGGTCGGCGCGGCTGAGAACGAAGTCGACCTCGACCGCCTGATGCAGGACATGCCCGAAATCACCGACCTGCTCGATACCCAGGACGGCGCGCCGGTGATCCGCATGATCAACGCCTTGCTCACCCAGGCTGCGCGCGATGAAGCCAGCGATATTCACATCGAACCCTACGAAACCCATTCCGTGGTGCGCTATCGCGTCGATGGCACCCTGCGTGACGTGGTGTCGCCGCGCAAGGCGCTGCATGGCGCGCTGGTGTCGCGGATCAAGATCATGGCCCAGCTCGACATCGCCGAAAAACGCTTGCCCCAGGACGGTCGTATTGCCCTGCGGGTGGCGGGGCGGCCGATTGATATTCGCGTGTCCACCGTGCCGACGGGGCATGGCGAAAGGGTCGTGATGCGCCTGCTGGACAAACAGGCCGGGCGCTTGCAGCTGGAAACCCTGGGCATGCAGCCGCAACTGCTGGCGCGCCTGGATACCTTGATCCGCCAGCCCCACGGCATCGTGCTGGTCACCGGGCCGACCGGCAGCGGCAAGACCACCAGCCTGTACGCTGCCCTGGCGCGGCTGGATGCGAGCACCAGCAATATTCTCACCGTCGAAGACCCGGTGGAATACGACTTACCCGGTATCAGCCAGATTCAGGTCAACGCCAAGATCGACATGACCTTCGGCCTGGCACTGCGGGCGATTCTGCGCCAGGACCCGGACATCATCATGATTGGTGAGATCCGCGACCTGGAGACCGCGCAAATCGCCGTGCAGGCTTCGTTGACCGGGCATTTGGTGCTCGCCACCTTGCACACCAATGACGCGGTGTCGGCGGTCAACCGCTTGATCGATATGGGCGTCGAGCCGTTCCTGTTGGCCTCGTCATTGTTGGGCGTATTGGCCCAGCGCCTGGTGCGGCGCCTGTGCCCGCATTGCAAGCAGGAAGACCCCGCGGCGCCTGGCACCTGGCGGCCGGTGGGGTGTGCGCAGTGCAACCAGATCGGTTACAGCGGGCGTACCGGCATCCATGAATTGTTCTGCGTTGATGACGATGTGCGCAGCCTGATCCACCAAGGCGCCGGCGAGCAGGATTTGCGCCTGGCTGCACGTCGCGCCGGCATGTTCAGCATGCGCGAGGATGGCGAGCGCTGGGTACGCAGCGGCGCCACCGCAGTCGAAGAAATCCTGCGCGTGACACGGGACGCCTGATGAATCGCTATCGTTACGAAGCCGCCGATGCCAGCGGCAAAATCGAAGCCGGGCACGTGGAAGCCGACAGCCAGAGCGCGGCGTTTGCCCAGTTGCGCAGCCGTGGCTTGACCGCGTTGCAGGTACAGATTGAGGGTAATCAAGCGGCGGCCGGCGGCGGCAGCCTGTTCACGCCCAAACTGTCGGACAACGATCTGGCCTGGGCCACGCGGCAACTCGCGAGTTTGCTGGGCGCCAGCCTGCCGTTGGAGGCGGCGCTGAGTGCCACGGTGGAGCAGGCCGAGAAAAAACACATCGCCCAGACCCTGGCCGCCGTGCGCGGCGATGTACGCGGCGGCATGCGTTTGGCCGACGCCTTGGCGGCGCGGCCACGGGATTTTCCATCGATCTACCGGGCCTTGATTGCGGCGGGGGAGGAGTCCGGTGACCTGGCCCAGGTGATGGAGCGCCTGGCCGATTACATTGAGGAGCGTAACAACCTGCGCGGCAAGATCATGACGGCGTTCATCTACCCCGGCGTGGTCGGGTTGGTGTCCATTGGCATTGTGATTTTCCTGTTGAGCTATGTGGTGCCGCAGGTGGTCAGCGCGTTTTCCCAGGCGCGCCAGGACCTGCCGGGGCTGACCCTGGCGATGCTCAATGCCAGCGACTTTATCCGCGCCTGGGGCTGGTTGTGTTTTGCCTTGATTGTCGGTGGGTTTTGGGGCTGGCGCTTGTACCTGCGCAACCCGCTGGCGCGGCTCAATTGGCATAGCCGGGTGCTGCGCTTGCCGCTGATCGGGCGGTTTGTGTTGGGGCTCAATACTGCGCGGTTTGCGTCGACCCTGGCGATTCTCGGCGGCGCCGGCGTGCCGTTGCTGCGGGCATTGGAGGCGGCGCGCCAGACCTTGTCCAATGACCGCCTCAGCCAGTGCGTCAACGATGCCACCGCCAAGGTTCGCGAAGGCGTTAACCTGGCGCCTGCATTGGCAGTGGAAAAGGTCTTCCCGCCGGTGTTGATTCACCTGATTGCCAGCGGCGAAAAAACCGGTTCACTGCCGCCGATGCTTGAACGTGCGGCGCAGACCTTGTCCCGCGATATCGAACGCCGGGCGATGGGCATGACGGCGTTGCTGGAGCCGCTGATGATTGTGGTGATGGGGGCGGTGGTGTTGGTGATTGTGATGGCGGTGTTGTTGCCGATCATCGAGATCAACCAACTGGTGACCTGATTGCACCCGGTCAAATGTGGGAGCTGGCTTGCCTGCGATGGCATCAACTCGGTGTGCCTGATGTACCGAGGTGTCTGCATCGCAGGCAAGCCAGCTCCCACATCTGGGTCGGTTTTATTCAGTTGATTCTGCTCGCTCCCTATATGCATCACTGCAACCTCGGGTTCCTCATTCCGTCACATCCAACCCACTGCGACACAGCCCACACCGCATCCAGCAAAACCCCGCTGAAACCTCGCTGTCACCTGCCTTGAAATCGCTCAAAAGCATGACCGAAACACCCGAGAATCTTTCGTAAAATCAAGCGCTTCCTCCCGAGGTTTTTTCCTTTTGCTGTCATCGGATGCTGCGAAATTGCCTACCCATGGCCTCAACCCCAGCCACCCCCGGAACACGGCTTGGGACCGAAGCCATAGCGTCATGCAAGAGCCCTCTACCCAAACGTACAAACACGACGAAAGGAGATTCTTCATGTTTAAGCGCACTATGATCGCAGCCTCTTTGGTAGTTGCAGCACTGGCTTCCGCCCAATCCATGGCCGCAGTGGTCGGTGGCGGTGCCACCCTGCCGGAAAAACTCTACGGCAGCACGGCCACTTCGACCACGGCTACCGGCATCCTCTCTGCCACCGTCCCTGGTTTTAACCCCTATATCGGTGTAGGCAGCGGCGACGGCAAAAAGGCCTTCTTCGGTAATGATTCGACCAAGCTGAAACTGGCTGCCGGCATCACCGTTGACTATGCGGGCAGTGACTCGATCGTTAGCGTTGCGGAACTGGCGGCTTATAATGCTGACGCCGTGAACGGCCGTGCCGCCTACGGCCCGTTGATTCAAATCCCGGCCGAGGCCACGTCGGTGACAGTGCCTTACCACATCGACGGCAAGACATCGCTGCAGCTCAGCAGTGGCCAGTTGGCTGATATCTTTGCCGGCAAAATCACTAACTGGAACCAGGTGCTATTCAACGGGGCTGCGGGTCCAAACCTGCAGATCAAAGTGGTCTATCGCCAGGAAACCAGCGGCACTACCGAGATCTTGACCAACCACCTCAAGGCGGTAAAACCTGCTTCGGTGCCGGCTGTCAGCAACAGCTTCGTCACCGCCATCGGTTTTGACCCAGCCACCAGCGCTCCGGCCGGCTCAAGCTACATCGCGGTCACCGGCAGTCAAGGTGTTGCCACTGCCATTACCAACAACAACGGTGCCATCGGTTACGTCAGCCCTGACTATGCACAGTTCAACAGCGCTGCCGCTGTTGCTTCGGTCAACGGTTTCCTGCCGACTGAAGTCAACGTTCAAGCCAGCCTTGACGGTGTTGTACCTCCGGTTCTTGGCAGCGACGAAGCCAAAAATCCTTTGAACTGGGTCCCTACGTTTCCTAACCCTACCGCAGGCTACCCCATTGTGGGCTACACCAACCTGGTCTTCAGCCAGTGCTACAAAGACACCACTGACACCGCGCGTATCCGTGTGTTCTTGAACCGTCACTACACCGGTTTGAACAACGCAACCACCAGCAGCCACTCGTTCATCCCGTTGTCCGCTACTTGGCAGAAAGCTGTCCACGACAACTTCTACGCCACCACCAGCGCCCTGCGCCTGGGCGACACCAACACCTGCAACGGTATTGGCCGTCCGCAGTAAGCCCCGTCTCGACAGGGTTTGCCCCACAACCGGCAATGACTTCGCGTCATTGCCGGTTTTGTCGTTTCCTCGCCCAACCCGCCAGTTGAACCGCACTGCGTGAACATTGTGTGACAACAGTTCGGTCGCGCCCCCCGGCAACTGCCTTAAGCAATAACCCCGACACGTGGCCGCGCAGTGTTTGCGTGCCCGTCGTTCGCCTGACCCGTCAAAAGGACCTGTAAGTGATGCGTTCCCGACTGAAGCTGCCTGCTACCCGTGCCGACAAGGTGCCTGCCACCTCAGGTCAAGTGTTGCTGCTCAAACCCCTGGCCCAGGTCATTGCGCTGCTGGTGTTTGCCGGTGGTGCCCACGCGGCGCAGCCTCAGGCGTTCAGTTCGGGCTGGTTTTCGGCCAAGGGCGCAGCGCAAACGGCCGGCAGCGCACGACCGGGTGTGGTGATGCCGGGAACGCCGCCGCCGTTGTCCCAGCAACAGCGCGGCAACGAGCAGTTGCAGCGCTCCTTGCAGAACCTCAATACCAGCGTCGCCGCGATTGCCGCGCAACAGGCCGTGCAGGCCGCTGCCAGAAGCAGCGCGGGCGCGGCGCCGCAGAGCATCCACAACGGCCTGGGTGGTAATGGCTTGAATGTGGTGATTGGCGCAGATGGCAAGCCGCTGTTCGTCAACGCCGAAGGGCCGGTGCAGACCGATGCCAACGGCAAGACGCTGGTGTCGATCAAGCAGACGGCCGACAAGGCGATCCTCAATTGGCAAACCTTCAACGTGGGCCGCGACACCACCGTGCAGTTCCAGCAGAACAGCGATTGGGCGGTGCTCAACAAGATCAATAACAGCACCGCGCCTAGCCAGATCCAGGGGGCGATCAAGGCCGACGGCACGGTGATGATCGTCAACGGCAACGGCGTGGTATTCAGCGGCAGCAGCCAGGTCAATGTGCGCAACCTGGTGGCGGCAGCCACCGGGTTCAGCGATGAGCAATTCACCGCCAGGGGCCTGTACAGCGCCAGCAACAGCGCGCCGAGTTTTGCCCAGGCCGCCGGCAATGTGACGGTCGAGCGCGGCGCGCAGATCCAGACCCAGGTGCCCGCGACATCGACGGCGGGTGGCGGTTATGTGCTGTTGCTGGGCAAAGAGGTGGCAAACGCCGGCAGCATTTCCACTGCACGCGGCCAGACTGTGCTGGCGGCGGGCGACAGCTTTGTGATCAAGAAGGGCTACAGCACCGACGGCAATGTTGCTTCCACTACACGCGGCAACGAAGTCAGCGTCACCGGCAGTGGCAAGGCCAGCAACACGGGGTTGATCCAGGCCTCTACGGGGGACATCACCCTGACCGGCCAGCAGGTGCTGCAAAACGGCGTGGTGCTTTCAAGCTCCTCGGTGGAAGCACGTGGCACCGTGCATTTGAAGGGCACCGGCAGCAACGCCAGCGTAAGCCTGGGCGAGGGCAGCCTCAGCGCCATTGTGCTCGACAGCAGCAACGCCCTCGACAGCCAGCGCGCCGGGTTGATTACCCCGGCGGCTGACCAGGCCGGTAACGTCGTGCCGGCTGACGTGTACCGGCGCGACCAATCCCTGGTGGAAATCACCAGTGACGGCACGGTGGACTTTCGCAGCGGCTCCCTGACGCTGGCAACGGGTGGTCAGGTCGGCGTCAAGGCCGCGCAGCGCAGCTTGCTGCGTGACGGCGCAGTGATCGACGTGTCCGGCGCCATCGGCGTCAAGTTGGCGATGGAGTCCAACAGCGTCAAGGTCAATATCCAGGGTAACGAGCAGCGCGATGCGGCGGTCAACCGTGACGGCAAAGCGCTGAACAACAACGATGTGTGGGTGGATGTCCGCGACCTGATTTTTGTCCCGGCCGGCACCAATGGCTATGCCACCGACCGCTGGTACACCGCGGGCGGCCTGCTGGAAGTGGGCGGCTATCTGGGCACGCGCAACCACGGCATTGGCGAATGGATGGCCCAGGGTGGCACCGTGACGTTCAGCGGCAAGGACGTGGTGACCCGGCAGGGTTCGCAGATCAACCTGTCGGGCGGCACCCTTGATGTGCAGGCCGGCAAGATCCAGCAAACCTGGCTCAAAGGCCCTGATGGACGCTTGTACGAGCTGTCCAGTGCGCCGGGGGATTTGCTTTATACCGGGATCTACAAGGGTTACGAAGACCACAGCCAGCGCTGGGGCGTGACCGACTATTACTACAACCCGCTGATCGCCCCGCGCGAGCGCAGCGAAGCCGGCTATACCGTCGGGCGCGATGCCGGGCGCCTGGTCGTCAGTACTGCCGGCGCCGTGCTGGAAGGGCAAATTGTCGGCGACACCTACCAGGGTGAGCGCCAGACCCAGGCTGCGCAAAAAGGCCTGGACGGTTACCTGCAATCGCAAAAAGCCGTGGCCCGTGGCGCCGCCCTGGTGGTGGGCAGTTATGTGCCGTATTACGTCAAGGACAGTGCCCAGTTGCAGTATGCCTTGGGCGCGGACGCCAACACGGCGAAGAACGTGGTGCTGGGGCCAAGGGCCGCTGCCGTCGCGGCCGGGTTGGACTTGAACAGCGCACTGCCGGCTGATCGAGTGTCGACGTTGTATCTGGACAGTGAGGCGTTGAGCGCGACGAAACTGGGATCGATCAAGGTCGCCAGCACCGGCTCGATTCTGGTCAATGGCGCACTGGAGGTGGAGCCCGCCGGTGACATCACCTTGTTTGGTCCCAGGATCGAGGTCAATGCCAACCTCACCGCGCATTCCGGCAGCCTGCAGCTGGGCAACGTGCAGGCGCAGATTACGCCGACCGGCAAGAACGACGTGACCCTTGGTGGTCGCGGCAGCTTGGTTGTCAATGCTGGCGTGTCGCTGGATACCAGCGGTCTGTGGAGCAACCAGTTGCTCAGTGTGAGCGACAGCAGCCGGTTGCCTTACCTCAACGGCGGCAACGTGGCCTTGCGCAGCAGTGGCGATGTGAGCCTGGCAGCCGGCAGCCGGGTGGACGTGTCTTCCGGCGCGGCCTTGGATGCCAGGAACCAGCTGATCGGTGGCAAGGGCGGCGACGTCACGCTTGCGGCCAACGCCAACAGTGCAGACAGCCGCGGCAACCTGGCCCTCAACGGCGAGTTGCTCGGCTATGGCGTCAGTGGCGGCGGGCGCCTGAGTGTGCAGGCCGGCAAAGTGATGATCAGTGATCAGCCCGGCGCGCCCCAAGCGGGCACGCTGCAACTCGACAGCGGGTTCTTCAACAAAGGCTTTGGCGCTTACGACATCACCGGCAACGAAGGTTTGTTAGTAGCCGACGGTACTCAGGTCGACGTGACTGCACCGGTGTACCGCCTCAACGACACCGCGCAAAACCTGGTGAGCGGCGCCGACCCGCGCAGCGCACTGCAAATCTGGACCCCGCCGCAATACCGCGAAACCCCCACCAAAGGCCAGTTGACGCCACGCAAAGGCGCCAGCCTGAGCCTGCAAGCCGGCACACCATTGTCCACTGCCGCGCAAATGGCAGTGGTGCAGGCGCGCATTGGCCAGGGTGCGGTGATCAACGTGGATCCGGGCCAGTCCATCGGCGTGCGCAGCATTGGCCAGTTGACCGTGGACGGCACGTTGAATGCCTGGGGCGGCACTATCACCCTGGGTGGCGTCAGCGTGCAGCCCACGGTGGCCGATGGTGTTGAGGCCAAAGGTCACGACCGTTCGATCTGGGTCGGCGAACACGCCGTGCTGGACGTGGCCGCACGCGCAGCCACGGCTGTCGACAGCCTGGGGCGGCGCTACGGCGTGGTGGGCCAGGGCGGCACTATCGTGATTGGCGGGCTGATCGACCCGGCCACCGGAATCGCCAGCGCGGCCAACCTGTTTGTGGTGGTGCGCGAAGGCGCACGCCTGAACGCCTCTGGTAGCCAGGCGCTACTGGACATGTCCGGTGCTGGCCCCACGCTGGTCGCCAGCCGTGGCGGCAACATCTCCCTGGCTTCCAGCAACGGCCTTTATCTGGACGGCACGCTTAGCGCCAACAGTGGCGGCGCCGGTGCGGCGGGTGGCAGCCTGAACGTGGCCCTGGAAGCGCCGTTGTACCTCGATACCGCCGTTGCCCGTGTGCGCCAGGCGCGTGAATTGGTCGTCAGTGCCGCCGATTCAGGCGCGCCTTTACCGATCGGCAGTACGCCTGAAGCTGTGGCGGGCGGCTTGACCTACGGGCATGGACGGCTGACGGCCAACCAGGTCAGCGCCGGCGGTTTCGACAACCTGTCGCTGCTGAGCAACGGCCTGATCAGCTTTGACGGTGATGTGTCCTTGCGTCTGGGGCAGAGCCTGAGCCTGTATTCAGGGGCCATGGCTTTGACCGATAGCGCCGCGAAGCCGTCTCAGGTGTTTTTGACCGCACCCTATGTGCGCCTTGCCGGGGTGGGCAACAACAACAGCGCCACCGACAGCCTGGTGCGCCCGACGGTCCAGGGCGGCGTTTCCACTCAAGGTACGGCTGGCCTGTTGAGCGTCGAAGCGTCGAACGTGCTGGATGTGCGTGATAGCGTCAATTTCGGCGCCCATGCCGAGCGCTCCAAAGCGTTGGCCAACGGTATTGACCGGCGTGCCTTTGACCAGGCTCATTTGGTCAGCCAGGGGGATATGCGCTTTCTGGCCCGAAGCGCCGACAAAACCCAAACCGCCCTGACCACCCAAGCCGACCTGAACCTGATCGCCGCGCAGATTTACCCGGCGACCGGGGCCGTTGCCGAGGTGACGGCAGGTAACACCGGCGGTGAATTTGACCCGGCGCGTACGTTGCGCATTGGCCGGGTGCGCAGTACGGACCCGGCGCTGCCTTACTCAGTGTTCGGCAGCCTATCGCTGAACGCCTCGACCATCGAGCAAGGCGGTGTGCTTCGCGCGCCTATGGGCAGTCTCAGCTTGGGTGTGGACGGTGGTATTACGCGCGCTACCAAAGTGATCAATCTGTTGCCGGGCAGCCTGACCTCTGTCAGCGCAGGTGGCCTGGTGCTGCCTTATGGTGGAACAGTCGACGGCGTGACGTGGCGCTACGACGGCAAGCAGGTAGAGTTGTTGGGCGTTGGCGGCACCCGCAGTACAGGTAATGCGGCGGTGGGTGTGCAACTGGCGGGCGGCTCGCTGAATGTGCAACGGGACGCAGTGCTGGACCTTTCCGGTGGCGGCCAATTGCTTGGCGCGGCATTCGTTTCCGGGCGCGGCGGTTCCACGGATGCGCGCTACAACCCCTTGGTGCAAATCGGAGCGGACGGACGCTTTTCCTTACCGGGCCTGGCCACCAACCCCATCTATGCGATTGTCCCCGGCAGCCAGCCCTGGGTAGCGCCGAGCGGCGGCGAAGCGGGCGCGACC
This sequence comes from Pseudomonas sp. PA-5-4B, assembly GCF_021606215.1. Classification (NCBI taxonomy): domain Bacteria; kingdom Pseudomonadati; phylum Pseudomonadota; class Gammaproteobacteria; order Pseudomonadales; family Pseudomonadaceae; genus Pseudomonas; species Pseudomonas sp. PA-5-4B. Next base: position 17,154 of record NZ_WKDB01000085.1, read on the forward strand.
CAGCCTCTGGTCGGCCAGCAAATCAATATCGGTGCGGGTGTGCCTGGCCTGCCACAGGGGACCTACACCTTGCTGCCGTCCACTTACGCCCTGTTGCCAGGGGCGTTTCGGTTGGAGATCAACGGCTTGGCCGCGCCGTTCGCCAGCGGCGCGATGCACAGCGCCGCGGCCATGAATAACGGTTCCTGGTCAACCGAAGGCTTGCTGTCGGTTGCCGGTACTCACATTCGTGACAGTTTATCGAGCCAGTTGATTGTCACTCCGGCTGAGGTATTGCGCCGTTATTCCCAGTACAACGAAACCGCTTACGCAGACTTTATTCGCGCGGATGCGGCACGCCTGGGTGTGCCACGTGCTGCGCTTGAAGCCGATGCCAAAACCCTGAGATTGCGACTGGTGGGCGGTCAAAAAGACCTGGGGTTCAGCTTTGATGGTGAGGGGCGCTTCAAACCCGCACAGGGCGGTTTTGGTGCCACTGTTGCGGTGCTGTCCAGTGGCGACATAGAAGTGGTTTCTGACACCGCAACGGCCAGTAGCGCTGCATTGATGGCGTCGGTGCGGGCCAGCGACTTGAATGCCTTGGGGGCTGCCCGTTTGGTGGTGGGCGGTGAACTGACGGTGGTGTATGGCCAAGGTGGCAACTTCGTCAGGTCCGACCTGGCAGCCATCACCGCGAGCTCGGTGGTTGTGCGCCAGGACGCGACCCTGGCGGCGCCGGAAGTGTTCCTGGTGTCGGGCAGGTCATCGGGCGCGATTGAAATCGAGCAAGGTGCGTCGATCAATACCTTGGGGCGCGGCAAGGCCGCCTATGACTCCGATGATGGTTTTATCTACCGGCCGGGCACCCGCAGCGTGTTGGCAGTCTCCAATGGACGTTTGCAGATGCTGGCGCCGGTAAACGGTGACGGCCCCAGTGGGCCGGGCAGCATTCTTATCGGCCAATGCAGCCTGAGTGCCTGCAGCGGCGACGCATCACTCTATTCCGAAGGCTCGATAGCCTTTGCCACCACCAACCGGTTTGCCTTGAGTGACAGCGTGCGCTATGGCACCCGCCATCTGGCCCTGGCGGTGGGTGGGATCAACGTCGGCAGTGCCCAAGCGCTGGCCGACGCCGCTGCGCGGGGTGTGCTGCCGTCGGGCCTGACCCTCAACCAGCAGGTGCTGGACCGCCTGCTGCGCGGCGATGCTTCCAGCGGTGCACCGGCCTTGCAAAGCCTGGCGCTGACCGCCGGGCAATCGTTGAATTTTTATGGCAACACTACGCTGAGCACCCTCGACAGTTCGGGTAAGTCGCTGCTCGATGAGCTGCTGCTGACCACGCCTGCGATCTATGGGTACGGCAGCGCCAGTGATGTGGCGCTGATCCAGACCGGCACCCTGGTATGGGGTGGCGCCACCAGCACACCGCCAGCCGTGATCAGCAATGGGGCGGGTACCGGCAGCGGCACCCTGGAGTTGCAGGCCCGGCGCATCGCGTTCGGTTATGGCCGCGATGCCCAGCCCGACAGCCTGGCCAACAATGGCCGCATGACGCTGGGCTTTGCCACGGTCAACCTCAACGCCAGCGAACGTATCACGGCCAACCACAAAGGCAGCCTGACGGTACATCAGGCCCAGGGTGCGTACGAGGCCGGCAAAGGCTTCGCCTACAGTGGCGGCAACCTGAACATCAGCACGCCGTTGTTGACCGGCGAAGCCGGCTCGGTCAATCGCATCACTGTCGGTGGCGCGTTGACTGTGCGGGCCCCGGCCAGCGGCACAGCGCCGGTAGAGGCGGCGGCCATCGACGCCTTGGGCGCCGAGCTGCTGCTGTCCGGTCGCAGCGTGGCGCTGGATACCTCGGTGGTGCTGCCGAGCGGCAAGCTCACCCTCAGCGCCGATGAAGAACTGACCCTTGGCGCGGCTTCACGCCTGGACCTCAGTGGGCGCAAAGTGCAAATCAGCGATGTGAGTAAATACAGCTGGGGCGGTGATGTCAGCCTGGAAAGCCGTCATGGCAACATTCGCCAGGCGACAGGCGCGTTGATCGACGTGTCTGCGCAATTCAATCAGGGCGGCTTGCTCAAGGCTGTGGCGGTGGACGCCGGTGCCGGGCAGGTCGACTTGCAAGGGCAGGTTCGCGCCGGCAGCAGCGGTTATTACGATGCCGGTGGCACCCTGGTGCCGTACAAAGCCGGTGGTGTGGATATCCGCGCGCAGCAGGTAGGGGACTTTGCCGCCTTGAACCAGCGCTTGAACCAGGGCCAGGTCGTTGGCTCGCGCAGCTTCCAGCTCAAGCAGGGCAACCTGGTGATTGGCGATGAACTCAAGGCCAATCAAGTCAATGTCTCGGTGGATAACGGCAGCCTGACGGTGCTGGGCACCATCGATGCCAGTGGCGAGCGGGTCGGCAGTATTCGCCTGGCCGGCAAGCAGGGCTTGACCCTTGCCGGCAGCGCGCTGCTGGATGCGCACGGCAGCGTATTGCGGGTCGACAGCTACGGCAAGATCATCGATGCGCCGAACCGAGCGATGGTGGAACTCAACAGTGGCGACGGTCAATTGACCTTGGCCGATGGCGCGCGTATCGACCTGCGCCACGGCACCGCTGCGGCCCCGGGCAGTGGTCCGGGACACTCTGACGGCGTGGCCCGGGGCACGCTGGAATTGAACGCACCGCGGCTCAATGCCAATGACGTGGCCATCGACGCCAGCGGGCAGGTCAACATCCAGGGTGCCCGCGCCATTGCAGTCAACGCGGTGGCCCGTTACAGCGATGCGCCGGTGGGCACAGAACCGTCGGCCAGTGGCCGACCGTATCAGGTGATTGACCAGAACTACCTCACGCAAAAGCACGCGCTGGCCGAGGCCTTCATCAACAACGCCCTGAACAACGCCGGACTGATGCAGGGCAAACTCGCGGGCTTGAACAACAGCCGCTATGCCGAGGCGTTCCACTTGCGCCCGGGTGTGGAAATTGTCACCCAGGGCGACCTGGTGGTGAGCGGTGACCTGGACCTTTCCGGCTACCGTTACGCCAGCGTCAACCCCAACACGCCGAAGACTTCGGTGTACGGCTCGGGCGAGGTGGGCAGCCTGGTGGTGCGTGCCGGTGGCAACCTGGATGTCTACGGCAGCATCAACGATGGCTTTGCGCCGCCACCGAAGACGCCCGACGATAATGGCTGGGTGCTGACGCCGGGGCTGCAAGGGTTCGGTGCCGATGTGATTGTGCCCGGCCCTGGCGTGGTACTCGCCAACGGCAGCGCATTCCCCACGGGCAAGACCCTCAATTACCCGTTACCGATCCAGGCCACTGCATTGGCCCAAGGCACTGTGCTGCCGACCCGAGGCACACTCGACGCGCCACTGACCCTGCCGGCCAACACGGTGTTGAGCGCGACGGTGCGCGACAGTGGCGGCAACCTGTTGTACGCCGCGGGCACCTTATTGCAGCAGCCTGTGGTGCTGGCGGCCGGAACACAACTGGAGGCGGGCACGGTCTTGGCCGGCGCGGCTTCGCTGCGCGCCATGACCTGGCCGGCGGGCGTGCCACTGCCCAGCCGTGGGGGCGTGACGGGCAGTGCAACGGACGGTGTGTTGCTGGCCGGTGACATGGCCCTCAAGGTCGGGGCGCTGATTCCGTATGGTACAGACGTCAAGTTGCCCAATGCGGCGGTGTCGGTACCGTTGCGCACCGTGACCGGCGCCACGGCGCGCCAGAACTGGGCCGTGGCACCGATGCTGGCCGAGGGCTCGCAGTCGTGGTCATTGCGCCTGGTGTCCGGTGCCGATACCCAGGCGGCTGATACCCGTGCGATCCAGCCAGCCTACGCCGGCGACTTGACCCTGGCCGACACGCACTACGGAATCTATGAGACCCACGACAAAATCATCATCCCGGCGCAACCGGCGCGGCCGGGTGGGGCATGGTACTGGAGTGATTTGGCCGCCGAGCTGTTCGGTTACGAGGCAGGGACTCCAGTGTCGCAGTCCGAGTCGGGATTGTGTGATGAACCCGACATGTGTATTCGCGTCAAGTACGTATGGAGCGACCTCGGGGAACTCTTCGGCTTTGTACCGGGCCAGCCGGTATCGCCTCAGGACGAAGGCACCTGCGACCCTGATTTGTGCGTTTCCCTGGGCGAACCGATTCCAGCAATACCTGAGCAGGTCACCATCGGGCCGGTGAAACGGGTCTCACCCGTGAGCCAGCACTTTAGCGTGCTGCGCACCGGCACCGGGGATCTGGACTTGATAGCCGCGGGCAATGTGGCGATGAAGTCGCCCTATGGTATTTATACCGCCGGCGCCTCCAGTGCTTCTCGTGCAGGCAGTGCCGCCGCTGAGTTTGATCGCGCTCGCGCCACCTCAGCGGATGGAACGGTGCTGGGCAGCGCGGCCAAGGCGTATGAAACGCTTGTCGATAAAAGCAGCCCCTATGCCGCTTGGTATCCCGATGGGGGCGGCAATGTGTTGTTGCGCACGGGTGGTAGCCTGACAGGCGATGTTTGGACGCCGCTCACCGACGCGATCATGCCCAATGACGGTCGCACTCAACTCAACAGTGCGAACCTGGGCAATTGGTTGTGGCGCCAAGGTACCGGAAACACTGCGGGTGTGACCCCGACACCTGCCAGTTGGTGGATCAATTTTGGTACTTACGTTAAAAGCGACAGTGGTGCCAACATCGAACTCGAAGACCGCGCACAGATAAACCTGCTTCCACGCCTGGTGGGGTTCACAGGTGTAGGCACCCTGGGCGGCGGCAACCTGACTCTGGACTTGGGCAGCGATGCCGGCATGCTCGTTCGTCGCGGCGATCCCGGTGCAGTCAGAGCACCGCGCAGCGAAGGGTTGGTGCTGGCTGTTGGCAGCACTGGCCGGGTGGTCGACGGGCAATTGCTGCTCACCGGTGGCGGTGATCTGGATGTGCGCATGGGCGGTGATTTGAACCCCGGGCTGGATGCCCGCGCGAGCCGTGATAAATCCGCTACGTTGTCAGCCGATTATAAAGCGCAGGTGCTCAGCCTCAACGGCGTACTGACCAACCTGCGTGGTGCATTGAACCTGCAAGCAGGCAGCCTGGGGGGCATTGCCTTGAACTACGGTGAAGTGCCCGGATCTCAGGATGCCAAGGACAGCCGTGCTTACTCACCGTACACCGCCAGCCTGGGCACGGCCACGGGCGGTATCACGTTGATGTTGGGGGACGCCACGGCCAACCTGTCGACCCGAGGTGACTTGGTGCTGGCGGGGACAGGCGATCCAGGACGTGTTTCTACCGAAAATACCCAGGCATTCAGTTACAACGGCACAGACTATGGCAATGGGACCACCTGGTTCTCGCTGTGGACCGATCGCACGGCCATTGACCTTTTTTCCGCAGGTGGCAGTTTGACGCCTAGCGTGCAGAGCATGTCGCTTGCCAGGTCAGGCATCCTTGCGCCTTTGCAAGGGCAGAACTACTCAAGCTCCGATGGGCGTTTTATCTTCCCTTCCAAACTGGGCGTGGTGGCAGCCAATGGCAGCATCTATCTCGGTGCGTCCGCGTTGGGCGTTGGCCCGCTGCCCAATAATCCCGTTTACTCGTTATTGCTGGCGCCATCGAGCCAGGGGCGGCTGGCGATGTTGGCCGGCGATTCCATCTACGCCAGTGGCTATGCAGTCAACCAGTCGGGTGACAGCCTGAGTTCCATAGCGACGCCTTTGGCGCCAGCCTTTGTTGGCAGGAACGGGTTCAATCGCGTCATCGACAACCTGGGCGGTGACGCGATACAGGCTGATCTTTCCTTGTTTGCCTTGCGCAGCCCAACCGATCTTGCGCGCCCGCCAGCCCAGACACAGCCGGCCAGGTTTTATGCCAATCAAGGCGATATCGTCGGCTTGCGCAGTGGTGAAATCATCACGTTCAGCAGCGGTCGGCAAGGGCAGGTCCGCTATGAATCCGCAGGTCCGGTGTGGATGCGAGCGGGGCGCGATATTGTCGGCTCAGGCACGTATCTGGGCACATCCACGGTGTTTCCGGCGTTGCTTGCTGACAACGGCGACTACATAGGCGAAAGCCGCGGCAACCTGTTCGTGCATAACCGTCCCGAGGATGTCTCGGTGGTGTCTGCCGGGCGCGACATTACCTACAGCAGCTTCAACGTCGCCGGCCCCGGCACCCTGGAAGTCAGTGCCGGGCGTAATCTATTGATGGAAGACAAAGCCTCCATCACCAGCCTGGGCCCGGTGGCGGTGGGGGATTCCCGGCCAGGTGCGTCTATCGTGCTGGAAGCCGGGGTAGGGCCTAACGGCCTGGATTACCTGAAGTTCGTCACGCCTTACCTGGACCGCGCCAACCAAGCGCTCGACGGTGTGCCCCTGGCCGGGCAGACGGGCAAGGTGGTGAAAACCTACGAGACCGAACTGCGGCAATGGCTCAAGGAACGCTATGCCTTCAGTGGTGATGCCGATCAGGCGCGGGCGTACTTCGCTGGCCTGGGGCCTGAGCAGCAACGCATTTTTGCGCGCTCGGTGTATTTCGCTGAAGTGCGCGCGGGCGGTCGTGAATTTAACCTGAGCGCAGGCCCGCGTTCCGGCAGCTTTTTGCGCAGCCGCGCGGCTATCGACGGGTTGTTGCCGAGCAAGGACGTGGCGGGCAACCCGATCGTGTATGACGGCGATATCACCCTGTATGGCGGTGCCGGGGTGCATACCCGGTTTGGCGGCGATATCCAGATGCTCAGCCCTGGCGGGCAGCAGGTGTTCGGGATCGAAGGCACAGCGCCGCCGGCGACTGCGGGGGTGCTGACCCAAGGTGCCGGGGATATTCAGTTGTACGCCCAGGGCAGCATCCTGTTGGGCCAGAGCCGCATCATGACCACCTTTGGCGGCTCGATTCTGGCGTGGTCCGATGCCGGTGATATCAACGCCGGTCGGGGATCGAAAACCACCGTGCTCTATACCCCGCCGAAACGCGTGTATGACAACTGGGGCAATGTGACTTTGTCGCCTAACGTGCCGAGCGCGGGGGCGGGTATTGCGACGTTGGCGCCGATTGCCGAAGTGCCGGCCGGTGATATCGACCTGTTGGCGCCGGCGGGCACCATTGAAGCGGGCGAGGCGGGGATTCGTGTTTCGGGCAACGTCAACATTGCGGCGTTGCGCGTGGTGAACGCGGCCAATATCCAGACCCATTTAAACATTTCCCAGCCCACGAGACGACGAGATTAAACTCGGATGCCGGCTTCTTCTTTAAAAAAAAAAAATCTCCACGACCACTCTCCCTCTTCCTTACTCTCTTCTCGCGT
>NZ_WKDB01000086.1:0-23959 GCF_021606215.1 Pseudomonas sp. PA-5-4B
GTCCCAATAACAATTCCCACGGATCTGTGGTGGTATTTCCCGAAGACTCACCTTTTCCGGACATGCCCAAACCCACCCCCGATCGACGCTTCATGGCGATGCCTGCGTACCTTGGCGGTCAATTTCGAACAGCCGGGATGAAATGGTACGGATCCAACATCGCGAATAGAGAGAAGGGCCTCCCCCGCTCCATCCTTCTGTTCGTACTCAACGATGCCGATACGGGCGCTCCTCTGGCAATCATGTCAGCGAATCTTCTTTCTGCTTATCGAACAGGCGCCGTGCCTGGCGTAGGCGCCCGCCATCTGGCCAAAAAGAATTCGAAGGTGGTTGGCATCCTGGGTCCAGGTGTGATGGCGAAGACCTCACTTTCGGCATTCGTTGCCGAATGTCCTGAGATTGACACAGTTAAAGTCAAGGGACGCGGCCAAAAAAATATCGATGCGTTTACATCGTGGGTTCGTGAGACTTTTCCGCAGATTGTCAACATTCATGTGGTTGACACCAACGAAGCTGTGGTACGCGACTGTGACATCGTCACATTCTGCAATTCCGGAGCAATTGGTGATGCCTCTGCCTACCCTGTGGTGAAGCGTGAATGGGTAAGCCCTGGTACGTTTCTGTCCATGCCCGCCTTGACGAGTATCGATGAAGGCATGCAGTCACCCGACATCCGCAAGGTTCTGGACAATCCTTCTCTCTACCAGGCATGGCATGAAGAAAATCCCAAGCCAGTGCACAACATCGTGCCAGTAGTGGGCATCCAATTCCTGGATCTGATAGACGAAGGAAAAATGTCACCTGACCAGCTCGAGGATCTGGGCAAGATTGTTGTCGGTGAAGCACCTGGACGCAAAAACGACGATGAAATCATCATCATGTCGGTCGGCGGTATGCCGGTAGAAGACGTTGCGTGGGGCACCGTGATTTATCGCAACGCCTGCGAAAAAGGCATAGGCGTCAAACTTAATCTCTGGGAAACCCCAACGCTAAGTTGATCCCGCACGGCCACCGCGCCTTCTGAGTTTTCATTGAATATCGGACACTCCACATGAAAGAAGTTATCGACGTTATTAAAGTTAAAACCGGATCCAAGTTTGAGGAGCTGGGTAGCTATTCGCGCCTCATCGCCGTCGGCGATCTGATTTTCGTATCCAATACCGCCGGCCGCAATCCCGCCACAAAGGAAATGCCCGAAGACCCGGCTGAGCAGACCCTTCAAGTCTTGGCCAATATAGAACATGCCCTTTCGGCCGTTGACGCTTCGCTTGGCGATATCGTTGCCGCGCGCGTGTTCATACCGTTTGCGAAGGACATAGATATCGTAATGGCTACATACGCAGAAAAAATGCGCGGTATTAATCCAACGCTGACGCTGACCAGCCCTCCTCTGGGATCTGAGATATACAAAGTTGAAATTGAAGTCACCGCCTATCGCGGGGTCTCAAAGGCCAATGTCAAAGAAATCACGATTACTCATAACAATACGTGACACTTAGCAGCCTCAGGGCGTAGCGATTCAGTGCACTTTCGATAACGTATACAGTATCAAGGACAAGAAACTTGGCCCCCTCTATCTCTCCCGTTCAGACCTCTGTCGTTCTTCCTGCCGCCACGACAGTGGTGGTGATCGGAGGGGGCATTATCGGACTCACTGCGGCATTGTCGCTGGCAGAACGTGGCATCCCCGTCACAGTACTTGAAAAGGGCCGAATTGCTTGCGAACAATCCTCCCGAAATCTGGGGTGGATCAGGAAAATGGGGCGGGCCAAACTGGACCTCCCTCTTTCAATCGCCGCAGAAAAACTATGGAGCACCATGGCACAACGGCTCAATGCCGATGTTGGCTACAGACAGACCGGTATTTTGTATACCGCCAGCTCAGCCGGGGAAATGGCTTCACATCAAGAATGGTTGAACTCAGTCGCTGATGCCTCGCTCGACTCACGCCTGGTCACGGCGAGAGAAATCGCTGATATTTCTCCAGGGTGCACCGTCGATTGGGCAGGCGGAATTTATACAGCCTCTGATGGCCGAGCAGAACCTACTCTTGCCAGCAGTGCCATCGCACGGGCGGCTATCGCTAAAGGCGTTATCATCGTGGAGAACTGCGCGGTGCGAACGCTATCCATGTCGGCAGGCAGAGTAAGCGGTGTTGTAACCGAGCGGGGGGAAGTGCGTTGCGATAACGTAATCCTTTCCGGCGGCATGTGGTCGAGACGCTTTCTGGCTACCTGCGGTGTTCCCCTCTTGACGTTACCGGTAGTCGCCTCAGTCCTTCGAACGGCTCCTCTGACGATAGAGGGAATGACTGAAGTCGCAGTAGGCACTCCAGATATCTCTTTTCGCAAACACCAGGACGGCGGATACATCATTACGAACCGGGGAGCTTTCATGGTGCCGATCGTACCTGACAGCTTGCTGATCGGGCATCACTACTTTTCCACACTGCGTTCTCAATGGAAAAACATGAATCTTTCCCTGGGACGAGAGTTCATGACAGAACTGGCCCTGTCGCGACGCAGTTCTGACCAAGGTACCTCTGCTTTCGAGCAGAGACGGACAATAGACCCAAACGTCAATCACGGACTGAATCGGGCTGCATTACGCAATCTCACTGAAGCTTGGCCCGCTTTTAAAAAAGCCACCATAGAACTCGAATGGGCTGGCATGATCGATGTAACGCCGGACGGCCTCCCAGTGATATCCCCCGTAGATAAAATTCCGGGTTTGACGCTTGCTTCCGGATTCTCAGGGCATGGTTTTGGCACCTCTCCAGCAGCCGGACAACTGGTCGCTGATCTCGTCACTGGCGACACCCCCATAGTTAATCCCGCACCGTATCACCTCAAGCGCCAGCACAGCTGATCAAGCCAGAAAATCAGGGGTACCTCAGCAATCAAGAGTCCTATAGAAAGCTAACTATGCAACCTAGAACCGCAAATTTCGGCGCAGACAGAAAAACCTTCTTAGATCAAAAAGCTATAAAAATATTGTAGGTCACTGACCAAAAAAACTAGCCCACAGTATTGCTTCCCGGCATTCACTAGCATAGATTCATCAACATAATAAAAAACTTGATGATGCGAACCGTGCGAGGCACCCATGATGAATTCCCAAACTGAGCTTCAAGATCAACGCTTCAAGTATCTGTATTTGAGCTCCAGACTGGGAACCATGCGCGCGGCGGCCGAAGAGCTGGAGCTCGCCGTCTCCTCCATCAGTCGCCAGATTGCGAAACTGGAGTCCGATCTAGGTATTCAGCTCATACAAGAAGGCACTCACAGGATCTGCCTGACCGCCGCAGGTCAGGCTGCAGTTGATTATTATGTTGAGCGTATGGGCCATCACAATCAACTTTTGAAAAAACTCGGCCAACTCAAAGAAGGATATTTAAATAGAACCAGCATTGCGGTGGGCGAAGGACTACTTAGTACTCAGGCCATAGGTGAGCTTTATCAATTTTTCAAAGCTAACCGACAATCGCACACTGAGCTGTTGATTGCGCCCTCTCACGAAGTTGAGCGAATGGTCGCTGAAGACGAAGCAGACATAGGATTGGTGTTTTCCCCTACCAAGACCACCAACATCAATAGGCTCCATTCTTTCGATCAACCCATGAGAGCTATTGTCCACCCCGACCATCCGCTGGCGGGCAGATCGATACTCAGTCTTCAAGACCTGGCTGACGAAGATATTGTTCTACCCCCGCCTGAGTACCGGATCAGAGGAATTATTGATCAGTTGCAAAGTGAAAGCAGCGCTCACTTCCAGCCTTACATTACTTCAAACTCACTGAAGATAATGTTGGACCTCACGCGCAATGGCATAGCCTCGACAATACTCAGTGACTTTCCCGTCATTGATGAGTTATGCAACGGCACATTAAAAGCTATTCCTATCGATTATCACGCATTGAATGTAACACAAGTACAAATTATTTCGCGCCAATCCAGGAAGCTGTCCCCTCTTTCGCGTGATTTGGTGCATTACTTGGCAATGGCGATAAACGCACAGATTCGGCGCATTCGTGACTGCACCAGCAGAAATCCCAATAAGATTTTCTTGGTTCGGAAAAATGCCATAGCTACGGCAGTTGACTAGCCTCTTTTTTCTGAGCGATATTTTCCATGATTCTCCATATGATGGATTTAGCGTCTTGAACTATTCGCTCATAATTCTGCGCATCCGGCCAATCCACCATGTAAAGCACCATAATGCCATCGATGTGTAACAGCACCTGGGTTGCGACCCGCTTGATGGTCTCACGCGATGCATCAGGGTAAACCCTGGTAAGAATTGTCGAAAATTTTCGCCTATTGACTCTGTACAGTTTACGCTGAAAAAGGCGCGCCTCTACATCCCGGAGTGCCATCCCCCAGAGCTCGACGAAGATAGCTGTAACATCCAGTCGCATGAGATCGCTAAACAAATAATCCAACACAGCACACATCTGTTGTTCGGGACTATTATAGGACTCCATCATGATGAGTTTATAATTTTTCAGATAGTCATTTACGGTATACCTGACCATCTCCAAAAATAGTTGATCTTTGGTCGGAAAAAAATATTGAAGATGACTCAGCGACATATCGACTTTTTTAGCCACGCTTCTCATACTGAATCCAGCATTTCCCGAGTCGAGAAATACCATCCTTGCCTCGACCAAAATAGCCGTACGTTTCTCTTCAGTCTTTTGATTGTTTTTAGCAACCCTCATTGAGAATTTCCTTTTTACCTAAAAATTTTGCAGAAATTATACAACACTCTTAATTCGCCTTAAAGACCATACTTGCTTGTATTCCATACAGGCCAGATATACCTGCCCGGTCAGATGAACTACTGTTTTACCCGATATCGTCATCGTCTCAGCTTAGTGCAGTCATGGTCCACGACCTAGGGCACGATCAGCAAAAACCAATCCGCCCTACACGCAAGTGAGACATTGGACGCACCACCTGGATGATTCGCCTTTGTTGCAGCAAGAGCAACAATAGGTACCTCTGCTGTCATTGTCCAACTCGTAACGGTGCGGGATATTAATTTCCTTTATATTCCGCTAGTACGATAGCGGCCCCTGAAACAATAACAATGGGCATTCGATCATGACATTGGCAAATAACTACGAACACCTCACCTCTGGGGCTAAATCCAGGATCGGCAAACGTACCCAAATCTTCATTAATGGTGAGTTCAGGGACCCGCATTCAGAAAAATACTTTTCTATCGCCGATCCTAGTAACGGTCTTGAATTAGGTCAAATCGCACAGGCAGACCAATTTGACGTCGACCTGGCAGTGGCCGCTGCACGCAAGGCATTTGAAGACAGCGCCTGGTCCAGAATGAGACCCTATCAACGTGAAGCTTTGATGCTGCGGCTCGCTGATTTGATTGCGGAAAATGCTCAGGAGCTTTCTGAACTCGAGACGCTCAGCAGTGGCCGCCTTATTCGAAACACTCGCGCATTCGATGCGGACCTGTCGGTTTATACGCTGCGTTATATGGCCGGGTGGTCCACCAAAATCTCTGGAAAAACCCTGGATCTGTCCGTTCCTTACCTGCCGGATCAAAAATTCTTTGGTTTCACAAAACGATCGCCACTGGGTGTCGTCGCAGCAATTACCCCGTGGAACGTTCCGCTTTGCCAAGCGGTCTGGAAATTGGCACCTGTTCTTGCAACAGGGTGCACTATTGTTCTCAAGCCCGCTGAGCAAACCCCGTTCACTACTTTGCGCCTGGCGGAGCTGTGTAATGAAGCTGGCATTCCACCTGGAGTTGTCAATGTCATTACCGGCCTAGGTCATGAAGTAGGTGCGGCGCTTGTTGAGCACCCTGGCGTGGACAAGATAAGTTTTACAGGCTCGACTGAGACAGGGAAACGAATCGCCGCAATAGCAGCGCCCCTGATGAAAAAATACACGCTTGAACTCGGCGGTAAGTCACCGGTCGTCATCGCCGAAGATGCCGATCTGAACATCGCTATTCCCGGCGCTGCCTGGGCTATTTTCGGCAATCATGGTCAAAACTGCTGCGCAGGTTCTCGGCTGTACGTCCACGAACGCCACTACGCCGAAGTCACTGCTGGAGTCGCTGAAATCGCACGGACCATCAAAATTGGCCCGGGTCTGGATTTAAGTTCGCAGATGGGTCCACTCGTTCATCACGCCCACCGCGACAAGGTGATGAGCATGATCCACCAGGGCCTTGAGTCCGGTGCAGAATTACTGTGTGGGGGCGAAACGATCAACAGCCCTGGCGCTTATATTCAGCCTACCATTTTGACCGACCTTACAAACAACAGCATCACATCCCAAAAGGAGATTTTTGGGCCGGTGCTAACAGCCTTTTCCTTCAAGGACGACCGTGAGGTTATCCAGCGCGCCAATGCGACCTCATTTGGTTTGGGGGCCAGTATCTGGACCAAAAACGTTGATCGGATCACGAGCTTCTTCGGCGGCGTGAAAGCAGGCACTATCTGGATCAATAACCACAATGTGCTGGATCTCAGTCTCCCCTTCGGCGGCATGAAGGATTCAGGCGCAGGTCATGAATTGGGTGAAGAAGGCTTACTCGCCCATACGTCACTCAAGGCCGGTGTTATGCGTGTTTTTGATCAGGCTGAATGAAGATTGGCGACCTTTTTTAAAACATCAATATGAATTGTCTTCCCGCGTGCGTACAGGTATTACCCGATGAATGAACTCCTAAACGTAGTCGTGCTTAAACGAGTGCTGCAAGGTGATGATGTGGTCGTCATCGAGCTGGCGCGGGCAGACCGCGGCAATTTACCGACCTTTGAGGCCGGTGCCCATATTGATGTGCACCTACCCTCAAATGTGATCCGCCAATATTCGTTGTGCGGCGATCCCGCTGACGCAGGCATTTATCGCCTTGGGGTATTGAGAGATCCTCAATCCAGGGGTGGGTCCATTGCAGTCCATCAGGAATTACTTGAAGGCGTAAAGGTAAACATAAGCCTGCCTCGTAACCATTTCCCGCTGGACTTGAATGCCGAACGTTCAATCCTGCTCGGAGGGGGTATTGGCATCACACCGATGCTGGCCATGGCCTATGCGCTTGAAGCCAGGGGCAAGGCGTTTGAAATGCATTATTGCGCACGCTCACGTAACCGAAGTGCGTTTCTTGAAGAGTTGGAGCTCTCCGGATTTTCCCAAGCTGTCCAGCTGCACTTCGACGATGAACCTGAAAGCCAACTGGACCTCAAACGCGTATTAGGAGGCAGCCAGGACACGGCTCACATCTATACATGTGGACCGGGAGGTTTTATGAAGTGGGTTATCAATAATGCTCTCGAACTCGGCTACCCTGATGCACACATTCACCGCGAATACTTTCAGGCCGACATTGATACCAATGGGTCTGGTTTTGAGGTTGTGGCGGCGCGCAGCGGTAAAACCGTCAATGTCATGACCGGGCAGACCATTTATCAAGCACTGGCTGAAGTAGGTATTGATATCGAAATATCCTGCGAGCAGGGTGTTTGTGGCACATGCCTCTGTGATGTTTTAGAGGGTGAACCAGACCATCGCGATGTGTATCTCACTGCTGATGAAAAAGCGGCGAACGATACGATATTGGTATGCTGTTCACGATCAAAATCTCCACGATTGGTGCTGGACATATAACGTCAAAAGCGGTGCATCGCCGGCGTCATTTGCCTTGGCCGTCCTCAGCAATGTAATGACACACAGGCTATGGCGCAGGGATTGTCATGCGTTGCCGCTCAAGCAAACCCGTTGAGCCCACCGGGATTTTTTCTTGCCGTATCGGCGGTTCAAATCCCCCTGTCTTACACATGACTACTGCTTTGCGCCGGTTAGTGTTGGCGCTAGCCATTCGGCAGTTTCAATCCAGCGCTGCCTGACAACGTGCAGCTGAGAATTTTATGCTTAAGAATAACCTTCAGGGTTTATGGAAATATCGAGTGCCGTTGTTGGGCATATTCAGTATCGCGACTGCTCTTGTGCTGGCTTTTGCCTGGGCAGGAGGATTCTTAGGCACCGGCGTTACCACAAAAGAGTTTCTGGGTGACTCCCTAGATAATTTTCCACCAGGCTATCGACGGGCCCACGGTAAGGGTATGTGTTTCAGTGGGACTTTTCATGCGAGCGGCGAGGCCGTCCCTCTGTCGACCTCACGTATTTTTCTACCGGCCAACATCCCCGCCGTCGGGCGTTTTTCAATCGGCACCGTAGACCCGCATGCGGCGGACAATTCGACGGCGACCGTCAGCATGGCACTCATGCTGGTAGGCGACGACAAGTCACAGTGGCGAATGAAGCTCAACAACGAACCCTACTTCGCGACTCGGGATGCCGAGGGTTTCCTGGCGCAGGTCGAGGCCTTTGAACCGGTGGCTGCCACTGGACAACCAGCCCCGGACAAGGTGGCCGCGTTTTTTCAAAAATATCCAGAGGCTCGCAAGTCTGTAGAGCGAGAAGCGAACGCGACTTGGCCGGCCAGTTTTGCAGGAACCGAATATAATTCCATCAACGCCTTCGTACTCATTGCAGCGGATGGAAAACGTCAACCTGTGCGCTGGTCCATGCGCCCTCATGCGGCGGTAGAGATGTTGAGCAAAGAGGCTCATGCGCAAGCCAGTCATGACTTCCTGTTTAATGAAATAACTCAGCGTGTGGGTGTAGCACCCTTGTACTGGGATCTGGTATTCCAACTGGCCGAGGCGGGAGATCCGGTGAACGACCCTTCTCAACCATGGCCGAGCAACCGCAAGGAGGTAATCGCTGGGACGTTAGAGGTCAACCAGGTGGTAGAGCAAACTCATGGGGCATGTCGTGACATTAACTTTGACCCGACGCTTGTACCTTCAGGAATAGCGCTTTCAGACGATCCGGTGCTTGCAGCCCGTGCGGGTATTTACTCCCAGTCCTATAACGCCCGATTACGAGAAATCGGTTTTGGTAAAGCCTCTGACGCGGTTGGCAAAAAGGAAATCAAATAATGCATACCCAGCAGAAGCACACCGGTGTGCAAAGTTTCAACTTCGCGGCACGGCTTCTCCATTGGCTCATGGCTGTCCTTATCCTGGCTATGCTATTTATAGGTGTAGGCATGATGGCTTCTCTGAGCCTGCGTCCCTGGCTCATTGATCTTCATAGGCCTCTGGGAATCGCCATTCTTCTTTTGGCTATCCTGCGTCTAGGCAATCGGCTTTTAAGCACCACGCCGCCATTGCCTGCCAGCGTACCGTACTGGCAGGCAATGGCGGCGCATGTTTCGCATCTATTGCTCTACTTGCTGATGCTCTGCCTGCCACTGCTCGGTTGGGCGACGCTCTCTGCCGGAAATTGGCCTGTCACCATGTTCGCGGGCTGGAACCTTCCACCCATTGCTCCTGTCAGCTCCGCGCTTTACGCTTGGTTTCGGGCCGCACATGGGTTATTCGCCTGGGCTCTGTTTCTGCTTGTGTTAGGACATCTTTGCGCAGCGCTGATACATGCTTGGATATACCGCGACGGCGTCTTTTCCAGCATCACGCGTAAGGCTCGTGGTAAATAAATGACGCACATCAACATGGCCACGATCGATCTGAATCTTCTCAGGACTTTTGTGGCTATTTGGGAACACCGCAGCCTGACAATCGCGGCCGAACGCCTACACCTCAGCCAGCCCGCCGTCAGTCACGCACTGCGTCGACTACGCGATGTGTTTGACGATCCGCTGTTCGTACGAACAGCAACGTCGATGGAGCCGACTGACGCAGCTATTCGCCTGCACGGACCCATTGAACATGCGCTGATTATTATTCAAAGCGCATTAATGATGTTTTCGAACTTTGAACCGAAAACAGCGGATCGTACTTTTCGCATCTCCATGTCGGATATGTCGCAACTTTATGTGCTACCGACGGTGATGGAAGTGCTAGCGCGCGAGGCGCCGAAAGTACGCCTGGATGTGCGTCAAATGCCTATAGAGCAACTGGCTATGGCATTGCGCAAAGGTGATGTAGATATCGCGATAGGCTATCTGGTAGAACTTGGTGAAGAGTGCATCCACGAAAACTTGCTAGACGACGAATTCATTTGTCTGTTGCGCGACGGCCATCCTTTTCAGGAAGATGAATTGAGCGTTCAGGACATACTCGCCCTGCGCTATGTTGACGTTTCGAGCAATATTACCGGCCATGGCGTAACCGCCGATGCAGCATTCGGAAAGGCCGGCATTGCGCGCGAAATCGCTCTGAAAGTGCCTAATTTCACGATTGCCCCGAAAATCGTTGCCAACACTGATCTGGCATTGATTCTGCCGCGTGCCATTGCCATGCAGCTAAACCACGACCAGCGCTATCGGCTGCTGAGTCTGCCCATCGAACTGCCAGCCATCTCGGTGGGACTTTATTGCCATAGCCGTTTCCTATCGGATGCCGGGATAACCTGGCTGCGCGGGTTAATCATTAGTCTGTTTGCCTCCGGCAGCCATACTGGAGTTCATATCAAATGAGGCGTGCGAGCATTCTTTATAAACCCTGTAACCCACGAATGGGGAACTGCAATTATTCAGGATGCCGACGTCTGTACGTTGACGGCTGCAGCCCGCCCCAGACGGTGAAAGTTTCTCCCAAAGTAAATCAGACTCTCCCCCTCTTCACGGACCTGAATTTGGTTAATTTCGACAAATAATACCGAATGCGATCCGACTTCCTTGATATCTACTATGTTTCCTTCGAGGCTTGCTAGGGCGTCGTTCAACACCGGTAAGCCCGAGGAGCCTGTCCGCCAATCCTGGCCGGCAAAACGTTCAGCAGGCGGCAGGTCGGTCATGCCAGCAAACTGTCGCGCAACACCCTCCAGATCACCGGTCAGTATATTTACGCACAACGCCCTGTTGCCCAGCAACGCTTCATGAATTGAACTGTTACGGTTGATGCAAACCAATAATGTTGGGGGCGTATCAGTGACCGAACAGACCGCACTCGCAGTTAATCCGAAGCGACCATGGGGGCCATCGGTAGTAATGATATTCACCGCCGCAGACAACAATGACAGCGCTTGCCGAAAATGTTGTTTTGATTGATCGCTAACCATAACCTTCACCTTTTAATTATTGACTTGGTGAATCCATGTTGAGAGGGATTGTTCATTCGGTCAAATTCGCTTTACTCATACGCACTATTGACAGCAGGAATAGCCATCGCCCTTAAACGCCCTCCCCTTTAGAGGCGCATGGCACGACAGTTAATTCCCACGGATTATTTAGCTTATTCATATTCCGAATTTGATTTTTTCTTATCATCCCACGCATTCTGAACGTGTATGCAATCACCCTAGCCAGAGAACAATAAACATGAACAGCAAAAACAATTTCGATGATCGTGACACACGTGAAGGCGCTCCAATCAGCATCAAGGCGATTTCCCTGGATGATGTGATTGCGGAGATTGCCGAGCGTCGCAGCGAGTTTAACCAACGCTCCCATGTCCCTTTAGACATGATTGAAAAAATGAAAGCAGTGGGTATCTTCCGCGCCAGTACTCCCAAATGTTTCGGTGGCGATGCGCTGCCTCCAGCCGAGTTCCTGCGCATCGTAGAACGGGTTTCCGAAGCCGACGGTTCGGTCGGTTGGGTGACCGCGTTCGGCTCAGCCAACATCTACCTGGCGGCACTCCCCCCGGCAACCCAAGCATTGATTTATGCCAACGGGCCAGACCAGGTCTATGCTGGCGGCCTTTACCCTCTACAACCTGCCAAAGAGACTGAAAATGGCTGGGAAGTCAGCGGGCACTGGCGGTTTGCTAGTGGGTGCAAAGGTGCCAACTGGATTGGTGTAGGCATCGGTGGCACATCGGCCAACGGTGGAGGACCGACGGCAGGCAAACCGCTGACCGCTGTGTTCCCGGCAAGCGAAGTGCAGATCGTCGACAACTGGAATGTTGTCGGGATGCAAGGCACGGGCAGCCATGACCTCAAATTGCACCAAAAGAACGTCCAACGCGAGTGGACTTTCGTGCGGGGCAGTGCCTCCACAATTGACGAGCCCCTCTATCATTACCCGTCTGTTTCCTACCAGGCGCAAGTTCACGCCGCCGTTAACCTTGGGCTGGCACGCGCAGCACTGGACTTGGTGATCGCAATGTCGGGCAGCACCAAGACTGTCACCGGTGCCCCGCGTTTGGGTGATCGCGCTTATTACCGCAGCGAACTGGGTAAGGCAGAGGCGATGCTGCGAAGCGCCCAGGCGTTTTTCTACGAATCCGCCGAAGCTGTATGGGCCTCGCTCATCGCCGGTAATCCGGTGACCCTGCAGCAGACTAACTTATTACGCCTCAGCGCCACCCATGCCGCTCATACCGGAGCGGACGTAGTCATGAAGGCTTATCGACTGGCGGGGACTGCAGCCATCTTCAATGACAATCGTCTGCAATGGATCGTACGCGACTCCATGGTAGTGACACAGCATGCTTTCCTCGGCGAAGCGACTTACGACGGCGCTGGCGCGGTGTTCGCGGGCATCGAACCGACCATCCCCTATCCTTGAGCACCACTATGCACAGCAGCTTCTGTCACGCTGCTGCAGCCTCTAGAGCTGATTCTGTAAGAGAAATATGCAACCTTGTTATCGAGTCTCTACCAACTGAACGAAAATCGCGTCCAGGTCGGACGGTTTGAAGATTGTCGCAATCGGGCTGCATCGGGCCGACATCAGTCGATGTATGTAAGTTGGTGAGTGGGCAATATCAGTTTTAATATGCGGCACACAGCTGTTTTCGCTCAAGTGTGTCATCAAGCGACCGATAAAAACTTATGCGCTGGGCCATCCGCCGCTGCTTGCGGGGAGCACATTCCACGCTCTGGGAAAACCATGACAATAAGAACAATGAACATTGCTCCGCGCGCATTTCTGGGGTTCTCCCTGATAGGCGCGCTCATGCTGATTCTCGGCCTCTTCGCCCTGTCTCAGATGAGCAAGATCCGAGCAGCTGGCGACGACATCGCGATAAATGGCGTCCCTAGCTTTCAGACCCTGAATGCTCTAACGGTGACGGGCGTCCGCATGCGGGTTTTATCGCATCGGCTGTTAACTGATCGCGAACCAAATATTCAGAACAGGACCATCGAATTACTTGCGGAACAAAACCAACAACTTAACCAGTCGCAGGCAGCATACGCCAAACTGATTTCATCCCCTGTAGAGCAATCCGACTACAACGACTATATGCGGCTGATGGGTGAATATCGCAAGATTGAAACGCGCCTTGTTACCCTCAGTCGGGCTGGCGATCTGCAGGAGCTAACGCGCGTGCTGAACGCCGAGTCTGCGGCTAACGCTGAGCAGATAAACGTGGCGTTGGGTAAGCTTACTGACTTCAATAACGCCCAGCTGGCTATCATCAATCAATCCGCTGCTGACCAGTACAGCTCTGCGTTCAACTGGGTTGTCGGCCTCCTCATTATTGCCTCGCTGCTGACCATGCTGTTTGCCTGGCTGCTGACCAAGAGCATCACCCAACCTATAGCGTTGGCACTTGAAGCGGCTGAAACCATAGCCGAAGGTAATCTGACCCGACCGATAAAGGTTGATGGCACTGACGAAGCGGGCAGGTTGCTGCTCGCCATGCAAAAAATGCAGGAGAAACTGCGCGATACCTTGATGCGTATTTCCGGATCCGCAACACAACTGGCTTCCGCTGCCGAGGAGCTGAACGCAGTTACCGATGAAAGCGCCCGCGGCCTTGCGCAGCAGGACAACGAAATAGAACAAGCCGCGACTGCAGTCAACGAAATGACCAGCGCCGTCGAAGAAGTGGCGCGTAACGCAGTGAGCACTTCAGAGGCGTCAAAAAACGCGACGGCGTCAGCAGGCGATGGCCGGGATCTAGTTCACGAAACCGTCAACGCTATCGAACGCATGAGCGGGGATGTGCAAAGCACCGCCGATCTGATTGGTAATCTTGCGGAGGAGTCCCGCGACATCGGCAAGGTTCTGGACGTGATTCGTGGCTTGGCGGATCAGACCAACCTGCTGGCGCTGAACGCAGCTATCGAAGCGGCCCGGGCCGGTGAAGCCGGTCGCGGTTTTGCGGTTGTCGCCGATGAAGTACGCGCTTTGGCCCATCGCACCCAACAGTCCACAAGCGAAATTGAACGTATGGTTGGCAGCATTCAAGGCGGCACCCAAAAAGCGGTCAGTTCAATGCGTAACAGCACTGACCGTGCTGAATCTACCCTGAGCATCGCGAAAGGCGCAGGCTTGGCGCTGGAAACCATCAACACCGCAGTGATCGAGATCAACGAGCGTAACCTGGTCATCGCCGCCGCTGCGGAAGAACAGGCTGCAGTCGCCCGTGAAGTGGACCGCAACTTGGTCAACATCCGGGACCTGTCGACGCAATCTTCCAACGGCGCCGCCCAGACCAGCGCCGCCAGCGGCGAGTTGACCCGCATGGCGGTTGACCTGAACAGCATGGTGTCGAGGTTTCGCTTGTAAGAGGTATCGGAGGCCATCTGTTGGAGCGAGGCTTGCCCGCGCGTGCGATGAAGAGGTCTGCCTGATACACCAAGGCGCCTAGTTCGCAGGCAAGTCTGGCTCTCATAGAGTTCAATTTTAACCCTGATCCCGCCCACAAAGTTACGGCCATTGGCGCTAAGTGTCCCGTTGGCGTGTGGGCCAACCGTGGCGCTGGATAACGGCGCCAGGTGGTCCTCTGTGTTGCCTCCAAATTGCCCCGACTACAACGAGATGGCCACCCTCTCCGCCCCATCGCTGGTGCGGAAGGTGACGGCGTCTGTCGATACATCCAGCGCGCCAGGCTCGAACGCAGCGTGATCGATTTGGCCAACCCGTTGCTGCGGACTGAGTCGCTTACCTCGATCGCTTAAAAATGATGTTTCACAGATTCCGCTCATTTCAGCCGCTTCTTGAAAAAACACTTTGAACTGAAGCCTAAAACACTTTCGTGCGCATGCATTGCGCGGAGCGCTGGCAGGTGCTGCCTGGCCACTAAGAAAATAACCGCTTGACCTTGCCTCTCGGTTCTCGTTAACTTCACGCCACTTTCCTACCTTCCGGTAGGAAGTCAATCATGAGTTTGTTATGGAAAAGAGTCATTTCGGCAATCCTTCACTGAAGTTTGCCATTGCCTTGGGGGCCATCGCCGCACTGGGGCCCTCAGCCGTCGATATGTATTTGCCAAGCCTGCCCGAAATGGCGGTTGATTATTCGACCAGTGTTGCCAGCATTCAGCTGACGCTCACGGTCTTTTTATTGGCAATGGGGCTTGGACAATTGCTGTTCGGGCCGGTAGTCGACGCCTTGGGCCGTCGACGTCCACTGATAGCAGGCTTGTTGCTGTTCAGTTTGAGTGCGCTGGCTGCAGGAGCGGCACCAACCCTTGAGTGGCTACTCGTGGCACGATTTGCCCAAGGGATAGGCAGTGCTTTGACGTTGGTGGTCATCATGAGCATGGTGCGTGACGTCACTCAGGGCGTTCAGGCAGCAAAACTTTTTGGCCTGCTGCTGACCATTCAAGGTGTTGCTCCCATCATCGCCCCGGGGTTGGGTGGTTACATTGAGGCGCATTTCGGATGGCGGGCCGTCATGCTGGTACTGGCTGTTCTCGGTGCGCTGGTGGCGGTGAATTCGATGGCTGTTTTGCCTGAAACACTACCAATGCAAAAGCGCGAGCCATTGAATATGAGCCTTGCGATACGCACGTATGCGCGCCTCGCAAAAGACGGTCGTTTTCTAAGGCCAGCTTTAGCGCTGTCAGCCGTGTTCTTCTTTCTCTTTGCCTATGTGGGCGGCGCTACATTTGTTTATCAGAAGGAATACGGACTGCCTGCTGCCCAGTTCGGTACGCTGTTTGGCGCAACCGGCATCGCGATTCTCATAGGGGCCGTCGTGGCTACCAGACTGGTGGGCAAGTACGGTTTGGCCCGCATGGCAACGGCTGGAGCTTTTTGCATCTTTGCAGGTTCTGTCATGGCCTACGGCGCAGCAGTATCTGGTTCTAGTTTGTACTGGCTGGCTGCCGGTGTCGCGGTAGCACTGCTTGGATTGGGGATTGCAGAAACCTCACTGATGACGCTGGTGATGTCTTCGCAAACCACTGCCCTGGGTTCAACGGCTGCATTGCTCGGCGCGTTTCAGCTTGGCATCTCGGCCTTCGCCACACCGTTGACCGGTTGGGCGAGCAGCTATGGCGCCATTGCCTGGTGCGCATTCCTGATAGTCTGCGCCGTTATGGTGGGTGCGCTGACCTGGGTCAGTGTGCGCGAAGGCAGGGCCGAGCACATCACCGCGTTAAATCACTGAATTAAAAGGTCATCCCGATGAAAGTGCTGAGCCCTTCCGCAAGCAGAATCTGTGATATCGCTCTGGTGCATTTCGCTGAGCGGGGATACGACGCCTCGTCGCTCAATGAAATCGCTGTCGTGGCAGGTATGCGCAAGCCCTCGTTATACGCGCACTTCAAGAGCAAGGATGATCTGTTCAACGCCGTGCTGAATCTGGCGCTGGCGACGGAGAGGCACTATATCGAAGAGATGTTTGCAAGCGTCCCGGCGAATGATGACGAGCCCGGCAAGCTGTACACGGACAATCTTTCAAACCGCTACGAGTCTTCCGCTGCCCTGCGTTTCCTGCTGCGCACGGCATTCTTTCCGCCTTCGGAATTAAAGGCATCGGTGACAAGTGGCTTTGAAGCCTATCTGGACCGTCTTCGTGAACGCTTTGGCGCAAGCCTTGAGAACAGGTATCCAGCCCTGTCGGCGAACGAGATTTCAATGTTTCAGGATGCTTATATCGCGGTTATCGACAGCCTTCATGTCGAGTTGATTTACTGTAGTGAAGGCACCTACTGTCGGCGTCTTACCGCTTTGTGGCGCATTCTTGGTGATTCGCTGTCTCTGGCTGTGGGGAAGGTGGCGCGTGGATAAATCAACCATTCAAATTTTGCAAAAACATCTAAACGCTATCATCCGCCTTGCTGCCTTGCCCGCCTCCCGTGCTGCCTTTTTAATGAGAAACACACTCAGACAAGCACACTCTTTGCAGTACGGCCATCGCCTCTACGCATCAATGAAATAGCTCTGGCAAGATGGCGTATCAACGCGTGGCTCACTGGGGAAAGCTTGCGGGATGGGCGAACGATGATTCGCATTTCGGTACTGCTCATTGCCTCACATGCTAACGGGATCGCCTTGAACAACCCTGATGTCAGCTCGGAAACCAAGGGCAGTTCTGGCAGCACGGTACTGGCTATCCCTGCGCGGACCAGGTCCAGGATGACCTGTAGTGAGTTGGCGGTAACCACCGGCTCAATCGTAAACGGCTCATCCTTGCAAGCTTGAGTAACCAGCTCCCTAACGCGGTATTTGGGGCCAGGCAAAACCAACGGTGTATTGGCAAGATCTGTTAACGTCAGCACATGCTTTTTTGCCAACGGACTTTCCCTGGACACAATCGCACGGAGCGGCTGCTCGAACGCATACAAACTGCGGAGGGTGGCTGTGCTTGCTGGCGCAAAAGCAAGGCCAATGTGCGCTTCGTCATCTTGGATCATCCGCTGTACCTCAAAAGACGGCGCGATGATGATTTCGATATGAGCATCGGGGTATTGCTTGAAAAAGTTTTGCAGTTCCGCGATTGCCTGGGAGCCCAGCAATCCTTCTCCGATGGCAATGATAGTCGTACCTAGAAAACGCCCTCGCAACTCGCTGAGCTGATCCAGCAACGCTTCATGCTGGCTAGCCCTGGCACGGTAATAATCAATCGCAACCTGCCCAGCCTCAGTCAAGCGAATCCGATGAGTGCCCTGCTCTACCAGATCAATGTCTAGTTCCGCCTCTAACTTGGCAATCTGTCGGCTGATCGACGAGGGGGCAATGCCTAGCTCGTCAGCCGCTGCACGCATCGATCCGAGTTGATGGCTGAAGAAGAGATATTTGAGTTGTTGGTCCTGGAAGTCCAGTAGGACATTGGATCTCATTACTGTCACCGCTCATCAGGCTACTTTCTGTCCGACTAAGACGCATTTTGAATCCCGGACACGTCTCATCGCTTAGGTGGTTCACGTTTCTCTGCGCCAACCCTCCTGACCATCGAGACGCAGCACGGCCGTTTTGTCGAAGTTCTTGCATGCTCCCAACCAAGTAGGTACTGCCACCCCGTTTATACTCGCTATCGGCCAAACCGTTATCGAAGTTCGTGCCGTCGCCGCAAATTAGAAAACCATCGCCGACCGTAACCCTCTGGCGGCCGAAGGACACGTCTGGGCCGTCTTTACCCAGTGCCTCGAACCGTTCGCCAGAGCGCCAGCCAGGCCCTGATCACCACTGATTCCGTACTTGATATAACCTTCGCGCCTGGTAGACGAACCCTTAGACTTACTGCCGGAGTTCGAGTAGTTCTGCTGGCTGTTAAAGACACCGCACGTGGCTTCGAGGTTAGCGCTGAGGTGAGTATCTTCATCTGAGTAAAGTTCGTAGGCGCTGGTTTGTATGCTGCCAGCGATCAACGCTGCAAGAGTGGAAATACCGATGGCCAAGTTAATCGATTGAGCGTAGCGGGTAGGCGCTTACCAATGAACGCCTACCTTGCGCCCAGTTTTATTAGTCCATATCAGGCTCAAAAATACCCCGTTTCATATAAAATTTAACCCAGATAACGCTACAGATGGTGATGAACGAAAGCATGCCGCCAGTAATGGCATAAACAGAACTCGTCAACGCCGGCGAGGGGGAATTATTGATGGCCACATACAGTATGGCAACAATTGCAAAGATTTGCGGTAAAGGGAAGAACGGAGAGCGGTATGGACGTGGGTGATCCGGCATCCGCTTACGCAAGACAATCACATTCAGATGCGCAATCAAGTAGGCGATAAGGTAACTGGTGCTGGCCGCGATAACAAATAGGATGATCGAGTCAATATCAAGCGATAAGTAAGGAATAACTATCGAAATGCTCAGCACTACGGTGGCTACCCAAGGCACATTATAACGATTAACTTTTTTGAAAATGGGTAGCAACTGATTTTGTTCAGCCATCCCATGCATCATTCTTGGAACGGCTGCCAGTACAGTATTAACAGAACTGGAAGTCGCAGTAAGTGCAACAACGGCTGTAATCACCAAGCCGGCAGAGCTACCAAATACAGCCATGATAAAGTCAACATATGGCATTTTAGCACTAACCAAGGTTTCCGAGTCCATATAAAAGGTTATACCATAGCCAAACCCGACGAATAATAAAAATATTACGAACAAGGAAAGATGCATGGAGCGAGGAACATTTTTATGTGGATCTTTTACCTCGCCTATCAGCGAGCAAATGTACTCTATGCCGACAAAACACCACATCGAGAGTGCAATGAATCCGATAAAACCGAAGTTAGTCACGCTAGCAAAACTCCAGTCAACCGGAGTACCCGCTAACTCTGGGTGTGGTTGTGCTGTTCCCGTGATAGCAACACATGACACCAGTGCAATTGCGCTCACCATGACTACAACAAGCAGGTTTTGTACTCGTGCAAATACGTCTGCCCCCATTAAATTAGTAATGGTAAGGCCGACCAGAATAAGTAGAGATATTGACTTAGTTGGCACGAAGCCAGGCAGCAGTTTGGACACAATAACATCAATCATAAACATCTCAACCGGCACCGCCAGCACGGATACAACAATGTAACCGGCAAAAACGGCAACAATAGCTGGGACATGACCTAGTGCTTTTTGGGTATAGGTAGCCAGTGTTCCTTTTTGAGGAAACATCAGAGAAAGCTCGGCAAAACTCATCGCATTACATTGTGAAATTGCCAACGCTGCCACCATGGCAGCCAGAAATGTCATGGCACCAAAACCAACGCCCTGTGCCGTCGATATCATTGCGCCTTGAGCAACAACCAAGCCGATACAAATTGACATCATCGTGAGTAATCCGAACTTTTTGGATAGTTGCGGATTCGCACCAGCAGCCGTGAGATTGGAACTGGATATCTTCGTAGATTCGCTCATGTGTAGTGTCCATTTATTATTTAAGGGCCAATACTCGATTACTTCAGAGGCGATCAAACCGGTATGGAGCTGGGTCAACGAGTGGGGTCATATGGGTTACGAGGTCTGCTGCCAGTTGCCCAGCAGCGGGGCCGGTACCAAAACCATGACCTGAGAAGCCAGTGGCAATCGTCAGCCCAGGAATGGACTTAATATGGTCAATGACAGGGTTTGAGTCTGGGGTTATATCAATCTGCCCCGCCCAAGCTTCGCAAATGCTTGCGTTTTCAAAAATCGGCCAGGCCTTGCGAAGGTTGCTCAAGGCTTCCTGGATAAGGCTTTCGTTGACAGACGGGTCGAGTGTTCGAACGCGCTCAAACGGTGAGGTTTGGTCTGCAGGCCAGCGGCGCTTTAGGGCAAGGTCCTGGAGGAAAGGTTTGCCTAAAGAAACGCGTAAAAAGGAACCTTGCCCACGAAGCAGACTGAGGTACCGGTGGCCAATTAATAAGTGATCCAAGGTTAGATTAGCGTCCAAGGCCGCGCGCTGGGTGATGATGTAACCACCCTCTATGTGTTTTCGAAATGAAAAATCAGGGCCTCCAACGGCAATATCAGTGGGACCCTCCATTGGGGTAGTGCGAAGCACGGAGCATGTGAGAGGAAGAGTTGGGTAACTAACTCCAACATTACCTAGAAAACGGCGAGACCAGGCGCCACCGGCTAATAGCACCTGATCACAGCGAATCTCACCGTGCTCGGTAACGACACCGCTAACTTTCCCACCCGTCGTTGATAGTGTTCTAACGGCACAGTGCTGAATTAAGACTGCCCCTTTTTCGATGGCTGCCTGTGCAAGCGCAGAGGTGGCCAGATGGGGCTCTGCTTTGCCGTCTGAAGGTGTGTAGAGAGCACCCGCCCACTCACCTTTGCCTCTAGGTACACGCTCATTAATCTCGCGAGCGCTAAGCATTTGGGAGTCTAAGGATAAAGACTCCACCGACTTCAACCAGCGTTCATGTAACGCTAAGTGCTCTTGATTTGCTGCAAGAAACATAATACCGGATTGCTGATAACCCACTTCGCGGCCAATGCGCTCAGGCATACCTGCCCATAGGCGATCTGCCGCCAGAGCTAATGGCACATCAGCTGCGTGCCGATTAGTCTTGCGCACCCATCCAAGATTTCGCGAGGATTGCTCGCCTGCAATATGCCCTTTTTCCAGGAGGACAACTGGAATATTTCGCTCGGCTAAGGTCAATGCCGCTGTCACACCAATAATGCCACCTCCGATAATGACGACAGTGGTGGATTTTGGTAATTGATCAGTAGTCCTCACTGACTCGAGAGTTTTCGTCATGACAATTTCCTGAGGTGCCCGCGTGAGTATCTGAAATGCTCAACCGTCGTTACTCTAGTTCTACGTTAACTTTATTTAGATTTGACGCACCACGGTACGCTGTAACCTCCACCTCTACTTTGTATACGGTTGAGCCTAATGGTGGGCAAGTGATCGTCGTGGCCGGATTGATGCCTTTGAATTTCTGCGCGATGAATCCCATCACAGCATTTACATGCTCGGGTGATTGGACAAAGACACGAGACATCACGACGTCAGCCAGAAAAGAGCCCAGTGAAGCCAGGATCTTTTCAATAATCCGAAACACTTGCACAGCCTGCTCAACGGCATCTTCAGGAATTTCCTTAGTATCTGGATTACGCCCCGCAGTGAGAGATACATAAATCCAGTTATCTACCGCCACCGCTCGAGAGTAGCTGCCTAGCACTTCAAATTTTGAGCCGGCATTTACTTTTATAATATCTTTCATCATGAGAAACGCCTATGACATTAAATAATAAATTATATTTAACGAAGTACTGGCTCATCCCATAGATTAAGTTTTACCCCAATGCCTTTTTGAACTGCATTGCGGTAAATCACTGTCGCCCAAGCTACGTCCTCAACCGGCATACCGCCAACAGACAAAATGATGATTTCCTCATCGTTTTGGCGCGCGGGTGTTATGCCTGCACAGATGTCACCCAAGTCCTCCAGCGCATCGCGGGAAAGTTTTCCTTCCCCGACCAGATCCATAAATCGCATACCCACTAACGGGATCAGGTTATGGGCCGGCTTGGGTAGTTCTTCATACCACGCATCGTAAAGCCCTGTGTTATCAAGTACTTTGCGTACATCTGCTTGCTCCATGCCGTCGTCCAAACGGCAAAAGGCAGGCATCGCAAGGAAAGCACCCGGCTTAACCCACTCGCGCTTGACCAAGGGATACGTCGATGGATCGCCGACATCACCGGAGTTACAGTAAGTAATGATGTCAGCACCGCGGACTACGTCTTCAAGTGTATCGACCACATTGACATTTCTGATTTGAGGAAATACTTCGTTAACCCACTTAACGAACCTATTTAAGTTGTTTTCTCCACGGCCTTTTATATTGATTGTGTCAATTTCTGGGCACGTCGACATAAATGCAGTGACCGATGTTTTGCCCATGACGCCCGGGCCTAACAAACCAATAACTTTTGAATTTTTCCGCGCAAGGTGACGAGCACCTACGCCAGGAACCGCCCCAGTTCGATAAGCCGACAACAGATTGGCTGACATATAAGCCAGTGGCGCGCCGGTATCGACATCGTTTAAAATGAACGTCAAAATTGAACGTGGTAAACCTTTTTCGCGATTCGCAACGTTAGAGCCGTACCATTTCACACCACAGGCCTGGAAGTCCCCGCCAAGGTAGGCGGGCATAGCCATTAAGCGACGATCAGGTGTAGGCTTCGGCATGTTGGGAAAGGGAGAATCTGCGGGAAATGTAATTTGTGAGCCATGAGAGTCATTATTAGCACCTGCCATGCGATAATCACCTTGCTGAAGCAGAATAAACATTTGCTCCATGGTGTTCACGCACTCAGCCATGTCCATCACTCCTGCTTTGATCATGTCCTGCTCGGAGAGATAAATGAAATCGATCTTGGCATTATGTTTTGACATAGTTTTTATCCGCAATATTATTATGTTGTAATTGGCATTAATTGAAAATCTGTTCGGATTTTCTTCCAGGCTTACGTCTAAGGGATGTGGGTCACATCTCCCGCACTTTATCGACGTGTCATTCACCCACTCAAAGACGCAAATTCCATTTCCAGTTTCGTAGTGCACCTGGTCATTCCAAGCGAGTAGCTATTCATATAAGGCTGACAGCTGCCTTCGCACTAGGCGGCCATTTTGTCGCTCAAGGAAATCTAAATCTTCCCCATCACTACCCACCCCTTCAGGATCAAGAAAAATTCTTAAACGGACTTGCTTTGAATTTTCCGGCGCAGGGCGATGAAAAATGACCCTGGCGTATTTAACGTCTCAAACAATCCTAAAGTTATTATTTGCCGGGATATTGAATTTTTGCGACATCAAATCGGTCATGCCCAGGCTTCAGCCTGCGTAGGATTGCCTGCTTGATCATCCGATCCCCTTCGACCATCAGCCGGGAGTTGCGCCGCAATCGAGAGCCCGTGACGGCTACTCGGCCCGCGTGGCCCAACACACCGTCAGGAAGAACTGGATCCGATCGCACTGCAACTGACCAATGGGCCCACGTAAGCGCTTTGACTTCAGATGCCAAGCGAAGTTATGGGCAAGGTGATGCAGGACGCCATGGCGATGCGGTATGACGTTCAACCCTCAATTCAATAACCGTATTGCACTCAGCTCCCGCAACTGCCACGTATAAAGTCGATTCAAGAAATCAGTCGCGTTTCTTGCCTATAACATTACATTCAAGACAATCAAAAAAACCATGCACTGCACTTGCAACTTCTTTAAATTTTAATTCCATTAAAGGTATCCCACCTCCCTTTATTTCTGCGCGGGACACGAAACAGGAATTACAATAAGCATCAACTACTACCTGAGCCCGAGAGTATGTTACAGGATCCTCTGTAGCTGCCAGAACCAACACCGGCGCCTTGACAAG
>NZ_WKDB01000087.1:0-23118 GCF_021606215.1 Pseudomonas sp. PA-5-4B
GGATATTGATGTGGGGTATGTATTCCAGTCGGGGGCGCTGAAAGGCGTTTCATTGCGCTGGCGCAATGGGTTGAGCAAGGCCAATTACCTGCGTGACATGAATGAAAACCGGGTGATCGTCGGTTACACCGTGGCGCTTTGGTGATGCACGTGTTTGCCCTGAAGACGCTGTCTCTGTGTGGTAGCTGGCTGGCCTGCGATGGCGGGCTTGCTCGCCAGAGCCATGTGTCAGGCGCTGGAAGACTTGGGTCGGGGTACATAGCCCCAGGTGGGGGTAACCGCTGCAGCGGATATGCCCCCAATCCACACGCCTCAGCTCTTGTTTCGCGCCACCCGCAACTTGCTCGCCACATCCAGATGCCGATGCAACAACGTCGACGCCCACTCATTATCGCCTTGCTCCAACGCATCCAGAATCGCCAGATGCTCCTGGCACGACACCCGGACCCGCTCCACATTGTTCACCGTGTGAAACTCGGTCAACCGTCGCAACCGGTTCTGCTGCTGGATCGCCTGCAAGATATAGCCATTACCGGAAGCCGCCGCCAGCAGCTCATGAAACTCCGCGTTGCACTCGATAAAACGCTGCCCATCAACCGTGCCCTCCAACAACTCCATCTGCCGCTCCCGGCAGCGGCGAAACTGCTCAGGGTTGATAGTGAACGTCGGCTCCAACAGCCCCGCCGGCTCCAGCAACATGCGGAAGCGGTAGCTCTCAAAGCGCGTCTTCGGGCTGTTCAGCGTTGGCAAAAACTGCCAGCCATGCCCGTGCTTGCGCTGCATCACACCCTCATCAGACAAGCGCAGCAAACACCGGCGCAGCACGCTTTTGCCGACACCGTAGCGGCGCAGCAAATCACTTTCGGAAATCTGGTCGGGCAGCACCTGGTTCAAACGGTCATCGATCAAGCGGGTGTACAGCTGATCTTCTTCGTTATGCAACGCACTGACCTGTTGCGCCAAGCCATCGCCGGCTTCCAGTGGCACACGAAAGCCCTGCTGCGCCAGCGGCTCGATGGCTTTCTGTGTGGCCAGGTACGACAGCGCGCTGCGGATCGGCGAGCGCGACACGCCCAGGCGCTGGGCCAGTTCCACTTCTTTGAGGTGCATCCCGGGTTGCAGGTCGCCGCTGGCGATGGCGGCCAGGATCTGTCCGGCGACTTTGGTCTGCAGCGAGGTGAGTTGGGGCATGGCGTGAAGTCGATCCTGTGACAAGGGAGGCAAGAATACCCGGAAAACTGAATTATAGGCGGCTCAAATACATGAAGGCCGTCGTGAGTAAAACCTTATCTGCATTATTTGAAATATAAAAACATCAAAGAGGACCGATTATGACCTACATTCCGCTGCCCAGGGCCTTGCCCCATGAACGCGGTGTCGACCCCGCCGGCATTGCCGATTTCATCCAGGCCGTGTCCCTGGCGGGTCTTGAACTGCACAGTTTCATGCTCTATCGCCAAGGTGCGGTGGTGGTCGAGGCGTTTTGGCAACCCTACTCGGCGCACCGCATGCATGTGCAGCATTCGGCAACTAAAAGTTGGACCGCCACCGCGATCGGCCTGTTGGTGGACGACGGTCGCCTGCGGCTTGACGCTAAGGTCGTCAGTTTCTTCCCCGAGTTGTGCCCGCAGCCCATCAGCGCCAACCTCGCGGCCATGACCGTGGAGGATTTACTGACCATGCGCACCGGCCATGCACGCGGGATTTCCGGCGGGGACTGGCGCAACCTGCAAAGCAGTTGGGTCGAGGCCTTTCTCAACGAGCCGGTGGACGAGCCGCCGGGCCAGGCGTTTATCTACAGCAGTGCTTCCAGCTTTATGCTTTCGGCGATTGTCACCCAGGCGACCGGGCAGACGATGCATGCCCTGCTGCAGGCGCGTGTCCTTGATTACCTGGGGCTCGACAAGCTTGCGTGGGACCTGGCGCCGGGGGGCTTCAACGCCGGCGGCAATGGCTTGAGTTGCACCAGCGAAGACGCGTTGAAATTCGGCGTGTTGCACCTCAACCAGGGCCAGTGGCAGGGCCGCCAGCTGTTGTCGCCACAGTGGGTGGCACAGGCCACGCGCAACCAGGTACAGGACGTATGGATGGGCGAGTTCGACGGCAAGCAGTATCTGCCACGGGACAAAAACAAGGGCAACGAAGCCCAGCGCGAAGGCTATGGCTACCAGTGGTGGATGACCGAGCACGGCGGCTATTACGCCTCGGGGGTGTTCGGCCAGCAGTGCATGGTGCTGCCGGAGCAGGACACGGTGATTGTCTTCACCTGCGGCCTGCGCCTGGGCGAGAAACGCTTGCACCAGGCGCTGTGGCAGCATCTGTTCCCGGCGCTGGGGCGCACTGCTGCGGATGCTCAAACCAGCCAAATGCACTTGGACGCGCTGATCGAGGGCCTGCGCCTGCCCGGGCTGCCAGGCCTGCATGCCTCGCCCGCCAGCGCCGCCATGCAAGGTCGGTTCGCCATCGAACCCAATGAGGACGGTGTGCGCGAGTTGGCCTTTGATTTCCAGGGAGAGCACTGCGATTTCACCCTGGTTGACCACCGCGGCACCCACCACATACGTGCCGGCTTGCGGCAACCGATCGAAACCACTACCAGCATGACCGGCAACTATCTGCATCACCAGTATCAACCCGAGCAAACGCAGGTGGTTGCCCAGGCGCGGTGGACGCCCGAGGGCGAGTTGCACATGGATTGGCGCTTTGTTGAAACCGCATTCGGTGACCACGTGCGCTGCCGCCTCCTGGAGGGTCGCTTGTATTGCGACCGAGGTGTGAACACCAACGCCGGCGCCTTGCAACGGCCAACCCTTTTCGGCGTACGCACACAGTCTTAAGGAGTGCACGCAATGACCTCTTCCCTATGGGCGCCCTTTACCGCGATGCGCGCCTTCAACCGTCAGCCGATGTTGTTTGATCGCGCTGCCGGCATGCATTACACCACCACCGAGGGGCGCGAGGTGCTCGACGCCATGGCCGGGCTCTGGTGCGTCAACGCCGGTCACGGCCAGCCGCGTATCGTCGAGGCGATTCGGGAAGCGGCGGGGCGCCTGGACTTTGTGTCCTCCTTCAAGATGAGCCACCCTGCGGCGCTGACCCTGGCTGATCGTCTTGTGGCAACCGCCCCTACGGGCCTGGATAAAGTGTTTTTTACCAACTCCGGTTCCGAAGCGGTGGATACTGCGTTAAAGATCGCTCGCGCCTACCATCAGGCGCGCGGCGACTGCCGCCGCACCAAGCTGATCGGCCGCGCCAAGGGCTATCATGGCATGGGGTTTGGCGGTTTGTCGGTCTCGGGGATTGGCCGCCAGAAGCGCGACTTCGGCCCGTTGCTGGGTGATGTGGCGCATTTGCCGCTGCCCTATGACGCGGGCTTACGTTTCAGCCCGGGTCAGCCGCAGCAGGGCGCGCACTATGCCGATGCCTTGTTGCAGTTGCTGGAGATCCACGACCCGGCAACCGTGGCGGCCGTGATTGTCGAGCCGGTCACCGGTTCAGGCGGCGTGTACGCACCGCCCCTGGGCTACCTGCAAAGATTGCGCGAGATCTGTGATCGTCATGGCGTGCTGCTGATTTTTGATGAAGTGATTACCGGTTTCGGCCGCCTCGGTCATGGGTTCGCCGCCCAGGCTTTCGGTGTTACGCCAGACCTGATGACCCTGGCCAAAGGCCTCACCAACGGTGCGGTGCCCATGGGCGGCGTGCTGGTCAGCGGCGCGGTGTACGAGGCTTTTATGCAAGGCCCGGAGCAGGCCATCGAGTTGATGCATGGGTACACCTATTCAGCGCATCCACTGGCGTGCGCAGCGGGTTTGGCGACCCTGCAGGTGCACGAGGAACTGGCTATCAACACCCATGTTCAGCAGCTTGCCCCGCTGTGGCAAGCCCGCGCGCTGGCGCTGCGTGAACAACCGTGGGTGCTGGATGTGCGTGCAACAGGTTTGCTCTGTGCGGTCGAACTTAAGCCGCGCGAGGGTGCGCCGGGTGCGCGGGCCGGGGAGGTCGCCCAGCGCTGTTACGAGGCGGGCGTGCTGGTGCGCGCGTCCGGGGACAATATCCTGCTGTCGCCGCCGTTGATCATCAGCGAGGAGCAGGTCGCGCTGGTTTTCCATACCTTGGGCGCTGCGCTGGAGGCGACGCGATGAATCACCGGGACTTTTACATCGACGGCCAATGGGTCAAGCCATTGGGGGCCGAAACCCTGGCGGTGCTCAACCCGGCCACCGAGTGCGTCATCACCCGCATCAGCCTGGGCACTGTCGCCGATCTGGACCTGGCGGTGGCTGCCGCTCGGCGCGCTTTTGACTGCTACAGCCAATGGTCACGCGAGCAACGCCTGGAGCTGTTGGCGGCGATCATCGACGGCTATCGCCAACACAGCGAAGCCCTCGCGCAGTGCGTGCACCAGGAGATGGGCGCGCCATTGTCGCTGGCGCGCAGCGCACACGTGCCGGCAGGCCTGGGCCATCTGCAACGGGCCTATGAACTGCTGAAAGACTACGCATTCGAGCGCCTCCACGGCAGCACTCTGATCAGCCGTGAGCCGATTGGCGTGTGCGGGCTCATCACGCCGTGGAACTGGCCACTGAATCAGCTGACCTGCAAGCTCGCCCCAGCCCTGGCAGCGGGCTGCACCCTGGTGCTCAAACCCAGCGAAAAGGCGCCCCTGTCGGCCCTGTTGCTGGCCGACATCCTGCATCGCGCCGGGGTGCCCAAGGGCGTGTTCAACCTGGTCAATGGTGATGGGCCGACCCTCGGCGAGGGGATTGCCCGCCATGCTGATATCGACATGGTTTCCTTTACCGGCTCGACCGGCGCAGGGGTTGCGGTGGCCAAGGCGGCCGCGCAAACGGTCAAGCGGGTCTGCCAGGAACTGGGCGGCAAGTCGGCCAACCTGATCCTCGCGGATGCGGACTTCGATGCAGCGGTGCGCCACGGCGTCAGCAGTTGCTTTCGCAACAGCGGGCAGTCATGCAACGCACCGACGCGCCTGCTGGTTCCACGGGCCATGCAGGCCCGTGCGGTACAGATTGCCCGAGAGGTGGCGGCGCAAGTGTGTTTTGACGACAGCAACCCGGCCACGGCCATCGGGCCGCTGGCCAATCAGGCGCAGTTCGAACGCGTGCAGAGGGTGTTGGGGGCAGTCGCCCAGGCGCCGGTATGCGGTGGCGTGGGGCGGCCCGAAGCGCTGACGACGGGTTTTTATACGCGGCCCACGGTGTTCGCCGACGTCGACCCGCAGTCGCCGATTGCCCGTGAAGAAGTGTTCGGGCCGGTGTTGGTGATCATCCCGTACGACAGCGAAGCGCAGGCGATCGCAATTGCCAACGACAGCCCCTACGGTCTCTCCGGTTACGTCAGCGCCGGCACCCTGGAACGCGCGCGTTTCGTGGCTCGGCAACTGCGCACGGGCATGGTCCACCTCAACGGTAGCAAGGCTGACAATGGCGCGCCATTTGGCGGGTACAAGCAGTCGGGCAATGGTCGCGAGTGGGGCGTGTTTGGCTTGGAGGATTACCTGGAGGTGAAGTCGATGTTCGGTTATGCGCCTAACCCGGATTGAACAACACCTGTTGCATGGCCTGTGGCGGCTGCCCGAAGGCACGCAGAAACGCCTGGCGCATGCGTTCGCGGTCACCAAAGCCGGTTTCGCGGGCCACCACTTCGACCGGGTGGCGGCTGGTTTCCATCATCGCCCGGGCTGCTTCCACGCGCAGTGATTCGATGGCCTTGGCCGGTGTTTGCCCGGTTTCTTCGCGAAACACCCGGCTGAACTGGCGCGGGCTCAAGCGGGCAACCTCGGCCAGGGCTTCGACCGAGAGGTCGTGGGTCAGGTTTTCGCGGGCATAGGCCAGGGCCAGCTGCACGCGGTCGGATTTGGGGTCCAGTTCCAGCAGGGCTGACAATTGCGACTGCTCACTGCCGCGGCGTTGGGCGATCACCAGTTTGCGGGCGATGCGCCGGGCCAGGTCGCTGCCCAGGTCAGCCTCGACCATGGTCAGTGCCAGGTCGACGCCGGCACTCATGCCGGCGCCGGTCCAGATCTGGCCGTCGACCACGAACAGTTTGTCTTCCTCAAGCTGGATGTGCGGGTAGCGCTTGCGAAAGGCGGGCGCGTGGATCCAGTGGGTGGTGGTGCGCTTGCCCTCGAGCAAGCCGGCTTCGGCCAACACGAAGATGCCCATGCACAATGAGGCCACGCGCCGTGATTGGGCGGAGGCGGCCTTGACCAGTTCGAGCAGGTTGGCTTCCGGCAAGCGAAATTCCAGATAGCCGCTGACGATCAGCGTGTCATAGCCCTGCGCGCGGATCGGCGTGGTGTTCACCGAAAAGCCTTGGGAGGTCATCACGGCACCGCCGCTTTCCGACACCAGGTGAAACTCATAGGCCGGTTCGCCGCGCAGCAGGTTCGCGCATTCAAATACCGAGCCCAGGCTAAGGCTCAGGGATTGAAAGTTCGGGTAAACCATCAGCGCAACGCTGTGCATCATTGTTCTCCAAAAAACGCGGGCCAGGGCACGGGAGTGGCGATTGTCGGCGGGTGTCGGGTAAACGGCAACCGGCTTTGTGGCATGTCCGGAATCCTTGCGCATCTGACATTGTTGAAGGTGTGCGTGGCGCCTAACATCCCCTCAACGAACTAGACGACTGGTCTAATCGGACGGGAAGCGTGATGAACAACGAAACTAAAAGTACCCGGCAGGCGATTCTTGACACGGCGCAAGTGATTGTCGGCCGTAAAGGATTTTCTGCGGTGGGCTTGAACGAAATACTGCAAGCCGCCGAAGTACCCAAAGGCTCGTTCTATCACTACTTCAACTCCAAGGATGCCTTCGGCGTGGTGTTGCTCGACAGCTACTTCGACCACTACGTCAACGGCATGCAGCAGTTGTTCGATCAGCCTGAAGTGTCAGGTTTCGCCAAGTTGATGCGCTATTGGCACTCCTGGGTCGACAACCAGACCGGCTGCACCGATACGGGCAAATGCCTTGCCGTCAAACTCGGTGCCGAGGTGTCAGACCTTTCAGAGCCGATGCGTCTGGCCCTGCAGCGCGGCACTGCACGCACCATTGAATTGCTTGCCCAGGCCTTGCAGCACGGCATTGAAGACGGCTCGCTGCAGGCACAGCCACACGCCGAAAGCCTGGCCCGGCGCCTGTATGCGTTGTGGTTGGGGACCAGCGTCATGAGCAAGATCACCCGAACATCCGCGCCGTTTGATGAGGCGCTGCTACTCACACAACATCTACTGCAACCCATCGATCGAGGCACTGGAAAATGAAAGTATTAATGGTACTGACCTCTCACGACCAGCTGGGCAATACCGGTCGTAAAACCGGCTTCTGGCTCGAAGAATTTGCCGCTCCGTATTACACCTTCAAGGACGCCGGTGCCGAACTGGTGCTGGCATCGCCGGCCGGTGGTCAGCCACCGCTGGACCCGGTCAGTGACCAGCCGGATGCGCAAACCGACGATACCCGCCGCTTTGCCGCCGATTCGGCCGCGCAGCAGGCCCTGGCCAACACGGTCAAGCTGGACTCGGTGAATGCTGCCGACTTCGACACGGTGTTTTACCCAGGTGGTCATGGGCCATTGTGGGACCTGGCCGAATCGCAAGCGTCGATCGCGCTGATCGAAGCCTTTGAGCGCGCCGGTAAGCCGATCGGGTTTGTCTGCCATGCGCCGGGCACGCTACGTCACGTCAAGGCGGTCAACGGCGAGCCGTTGGTGAAAGGCCGTCGTGTGACGGGCTTCTCCAATTCCGAAGAAGCCGCCGTGGGCCTGACCGATGTGGTGC
This sequence comes from Pseudomonas sp. PA-5-4B, assembly GCF_021606215.1. Classification (NCBI taxonomy): domain Bacteria; kingdom Pseudomonadati; phylum Pseudomonadota; class Gammaproteobacteria; order Pseudomonadales; family Pseudomonadaceae; genus Pseudomonas; species Pseudomonas sp. PA-5-4B. The sequence continues at coordinate 7,799 of NZ_WKDB01000087.1, forward strand.
CGTTTTTGATTGAAGATGATTTCAAGGCGCTCGGTGGCCTGTATGAGAAGGGCGCCGACTGGCAATCCTTTGTGCTTGAAGATGGTTTGCTGGTGACCGGGCAGAACCCTGCCAGCTCCAGCGATGTGGCCAAGGCCCTGCTGAAACTCACCGCTTAAATTAACTAACCGTTGTAGGCATTGGCGGCTCTCAAGAGCCGCCAATGCTTTTGTTCGCCCTGAATTTGGACTTTTACTCATGACCATGCGTGTTCTAAATACCCCGGTAAAACTGGGGCATCACAGCCTCAATAACCGGGTTGTGCTGCCGCCCTTGACCCGTCAACGCAGTGCGCAACCGGGTGATGTCGCCACCGACCTGATGGCCGAGTATTACCGCCAGCGCGCCAGCGCCGGGTTCATGGTCAGTGAAGGCACGCAGATCGAACCTCGGGGCCAGGGCTATGCGTGGACGCCGGGTATCTACACGCCCGCGCAGATCGACGGCTGGCGCAAAGTCACCGAGGCGGTGCATGCCGAAGGCGGGGTGATTTTCGCCCAGCTCTGGCATGTTGGCCGTGTGTCCCATAACGCCCTGCAGCCAGAAGGGTTGGCACCGGTCGCGCCCTCTGCATTGAGGGCGGAGCAGGCGAAAGCCTTTATCGAAACCGGCCCCGGCGTGGGCGAATTGAAACAGCCGCCGGTGCCGCGTGCATTGAGCGTGCTGGAGATTGAGGAGTTGGTTGGGCATTACGCACAGGCTGCGCGCAATGCCTTGGACGCCGGGTTCGATGGCGTGGAAATCCATGCTGCCAATGGTTACCTGGTCAACCAGTTCATCTCTGCCCATGCCAACCAGCGCGACGACGAATACGGCGGCTCGTTGCACAATCGCCTGCGCTTTTTGCGCGAGATCGTTGAAGCAGTGACGGCCGTGGTTGGGCCGGAGCGTCTTGGCGTGCGTTTTTCGCCGTTGTTCAGCGGCACTGATCAGGACCGCGTGTACATCGGCCTGGTGGAGGAAGACCCACATCACACCTATATCGAGGCGATCAAGGTGCTGGAGGCGTCCGGCATTGCCTATGTGTCCATCGCCGAAGCCGACTGGGACAACGCGCCTGACCTGCCGGAAACCTTCCGCCAGGCGGTGCGCAACACCTTCAGCGGACGGATCATCTACGCCGGGCGCTACACCGCTGAGCGCGGTGCAAAGCTGCTGGAGGCGGGGCTGGCAGACCTGATCGCATTCGGTCGCCCGTTCATCGCCAACCCGGACTTGCCACAGCGGCTTTTCAACGGCTGGCCATTGAACCCGCTGCGGGCTGAGGGCATGTATGGCGGCTCTGAGCTGGGCTATACCGATTACCCGGTGTACGCCGGGTAAGTGCGCCAAGCCGCTGCGATGGCGGTGGTTCAGGTGGTTTATGTTTCGCCTGTGCCGCCGTCTTCGCAGCCTCGCCGGGGCTCGACAGCTCCCACATTTGAGCTTTGTCGCTGGGTGAATCTGCGTTCGATGCGATGGCCCTGCAAACCGAACCCCCAGCAACACAGCCGATTCCCTGTGGGAGCTGTCGAGCCCCGGCGAGGCTGCGAAAGCGGTGGGTCAGGCAACTTGTATGTCGCCTGTGCCGCCGCCTCGCCGGGGCTCGATTACTTCACCTGCAACACGATCTTGCCGATATGGTCGCCACCTTCCATGCGCGCATGGGCCTGGGCGGCGTCGGTGTATGCGTACACTTTGTCGATGATCGGCAGGCAGCGCCCGGCGGACAGCACCGGCCATATGTATTCGCGCAGTTGCTCAGCGATTGCGGCTTTCTCGTCCTTGGTGCGAGCGCGCAACAAGGAACCGGTGATGACTGCGCGTTTGCCGAGGATCGTCAGCAGGTCGACGTCATTGGCTTTGCCGCCGCCGAGGAAGCCCAGCATCACCAAGTGCCCGTCCATGCCCAGGGCCTTGAGGTTGTTGTTCAGGTAGGAGGCTCCCATGATGTCGAGGATCACATCGACGCCCTGGTCGCCGGTCTTCTTGGCGATGACCTCGGCAAAGTCCTGCTCGCGGTAATTGATCGGCTCGGCGCCCAGTTTGGCAATTGCCGCGCATTTGTCGGCGCTGCCGGCGGTGGCGAACGCCTGGATGCCGAACTCCTGGCAGAGCATCAGCGCGGTGGTGCCGATGCCGCTGGTGCCGCCGTGGATCAAGGCGCGTTGGCCTGTGTGCGCGCCACCCAGGCCGAACAGGTTGGCCCAGACAGTGAAAAAGGTTTCTGGCACGGCAGCGGCTTGAATCCAATCCATGCCTTCAGGCACCGGCAGGGCCTGGCTGGCGGGTACGGCGCAGAACTGTGCATAGCCGCCACCATTGGTCAGGGCACAGACCTTGTCACCCAGGCTGTATTCACTGACGCCGTCGCCCAGCGCAACCACTTCGCCGGCCACTTCCAGGCCCGGTATCGGGCTCATGCCGGGCTTCATCGGGTACTTGCCGGCGCGTTGCAGGGCATCAGGACGGTTGACCCCGGCGGCATGCACGCGGATCAGAATTTCGCCGGGGCCGGGTGAGGGCACTGCAACCTGACGGGGCTGGAGAACCTCAGGGCCGCCGAAGGTGGTGATTTCAATCTGGGTCATGTCGTGGGGCAGAGTCATGTTTACGATTCCTGTAGCGATGAGCGTATGAAGTGGGACCGCAGCCTGGGGTGGTTGATTCAACCGGGGTAGTTTGTGTGGCGCCCAGCATAGCCGGCTCTTTGCCATAAGGTCAGCACAGGCTTGCAAGCTCGGGCGCGGCTCTGCGGACACAATCGACGTCGGTTTCTTTTATGGACGTTGCAGATGAATGAATCAAAAAGTCAGGCGCTTGGGCTGCTGTTTCTGCGAGTGAGTGCATCGCTGTTCTTGCTGTGGGTACATGGGCTGCCCAAACTGCTCCACTACAGCCAACAATTGACGCTGATCGAAGACCCGTTCCACCTGGGTGCCAATGTCACGTTATGCCTGGCGATTGGCGCTGAAGTCGTCTGCCCGTTGTTGATTATCGCCGGGGTCTGGGTGCGCCTGGCCTGTTTGCCGATCCTTGCAGTGCTGCTGGTGGCTTTGCTGGTAGTGCACCCGCAGTGGTCGCTGTTTGAAGGGCAGTTTGGATGGCTGCTGTTGATCCTGTTTTCCAGCATTCTGATCGCAGGGCCCGGTCGCCTGGCACTTGATCACGCCTGAACAAAAAAAGGCCGGGCAAGCCCGGCCAAAGAAAGGAGAGGGTGACGCCGTTGCTTCAGCGGTTGAGGAAGGCCAACAGGTCTTCGTTCAACTGCTGGGTGTGAGTGGCGGCAAAACCATGCGGCGCGTCCTTGTACACCTTCAATTGCGCGCCTTTAATCATCTGCGCCGCCACCTTGCCGGTGGTCTCGAACGGCACGATCTGGTCGCCATCACCGTGGATCACCAGGGTCGGCACATCGACCTTGGCCATGTCCGGGCGAAAGTCGGTTTCGGAGAATGCCGTGACGCAATCAACCGTCGATTTGAGCGATGCCAGCAAGGCAATCTGCAAGGTCTGGGTGAGCACGCCCGGCGAGACCTTCTGCCCCTGGTTGATACCAAAGAACGGGGTATTGAAATCGCTGATAAATTGCGCGCGGTCCTTCAGCAGCCCGGCCTTGATACCGTCGAATACATCGGTGGGTACACCTTGCGGGTAGTCCGCTTTCTGACCGAAGATCGGCGTCACGGCACCCAGCAATACCAGGCCGGCTACACGTGCGTTGCCATGGCGAGCGATGTAGCGAGCGACGTCGCCGCCGCCCATGGAGAAGCCCACCAGGGTCACGTCGGTGAGGTCCAGGTGTTCAATCAACTGGGCAATATCGTCGGCGAAGGTGTCGTAGTCATTGCCGGTCCAGGGTTGGTCGGACCGCCCAAAACCACGGCGGTCGAAAGCGATGGTGCGAAAGCCGCGGCTGCTCAGGTATTCCATCTGGTATTCCCACATATCCGCATCCAGCGGCCAGCCGTGGCTGAACAATACAGGTTTACCGCTGCCCCAGTCCTTGAAGTAGATCTGGGTACCATCTTTGGCAACGAATGTGCTCATGCATAACTCCTTGATTGAGGGGGATGACTGCGCGTTACTATTGCCCTGCACGTGTCGAAGGGCTTGTACACGTGTGCTTGCTTGGGTTTACCAACTGAATTTGAGCTCGACTCCCAGGTAATTGCTGTCGTCACCACCGGCCTCGCGCAGGGTGCGGCCCACCGCGTAATGCACGGCTTCCACCGCGCCGGTAAGGTTCGGTGTGAAGTCATAGTCGGTGCGCAGCTGAGTGTAGGCGCCGGTCCAGCGTTCACCTTTGCCTGCAGTGCCGGCCACGGGCAAGTTCGGTTGGGTATAGACCGCGTCTTCGGTGGTCTGTCGCCAGAGCAGGCCGATGGCAGTCTGTACGCTCAGTTTGGCAATGGGCTTGACGGTGATCGACGGTTTGACGTGGATCAGGTTGCTGTAGCCCGTATAGCCGGCCAGTGAAAAATAGTAGCCGTTGGGAAACAGCGGGTTGAACGTGCCGACGGTAGCGTCACCCGCTTTGCGGTCGCCGGAGGCGATATCCAGTTGCACGCCGAGCCGTGGTTGCCATGCCAGGCCCTCAAGCGTATAGCCCGTGCGGCTGCCAGCGGCCCACGCCCGAATCGACTTGCTCCCCACCGACCCCCTTTGCAGCATCGCCTCGATGTCCCAATCGAAGCCCTGGGCTGCGCCGCCCAGGCGGGCGTCGACAAACTGGCGGGTTTCCTCGCCGTCGGCGTCCAGATAATGCGCAGCGCTGCGTTCATACACGCCGTAGTAGGCCGACAATTCATTGCTGCCGCCCACCAGTCGCTCGACCCGCAGCAGGTGAAAGCGAGCGTCGCTGTTGGAGCGGTCGTCAAAGTGTCTCTCGTCCTGATACTGCACCGGCTGGCTGGCGATCGCGATAAAACGCCAATGGGTGGTTTCCCAGTCGGCCCAGAGCGCGTCGAACGACTGGCGCACATTCGGCCCATCCCGCGACGAGATAAAACGCTGCAAGTCGAAGGCGAAGTCCTGGCGGCCGATACGGCCCTTGAACGTCCCGCTGCTGAAGGTGTTCACGTACTCGGCAAATGCCAGCCGCAAGTCGACACGGTTTTGATCGGCACCACCCACTGTGGTTTTGTCGTACGCCCGAGCATCTTCGAGTTGGGTGAACACCCGCCAGTTTTCGTCCAGGTGCAGGTCCGCGTGGATCTCAAAGCGCTGGATCAGGTAGCGATCACGCTTCACATCGCGCACGCCGAAGCCACTGGCATCGTTCATCTCGAAGCGTTCGCGCAAGCTCGCGCCCAACGACAGGTACGTCAACGGGTTGGTGCTTGACAGCGGGATGTACTTCAAGTTGTCCAGAGGTTGCGTGCGCAGCACCGGGTCTTGCAGCACCGACCAGTTTTCCTGCCAGCGGTTGGTTTTGAGCACCGGTCGGGTGGCTTGCTCCTCTGCGTGGGCGCTGGCGGTGAGCAGCGGCCACAGCACGGCCAAGCCCCAGGGGGTATGACGATTCATTTTGTCGCGCTGAGCTGGTGAATTTCCGCGACGTATCCACCGGGAAATTCGACCATTGCGCTGCGCCGCCCTTTGCTCGCGAACGCCGGTACCAGCACAGTGGCGCCAGAGCCTGTGGCTTTGGCCAGGGTAGCCGTCAGGTCGTCGACTTGGTAACCGGTGGTCTCATGGCCGAACGGGTAGGGCAGTTGGCCATTGGTCACCAGTACGGCCATGCGTCCGAACGGCGATTGCAGGTCGACACGCCGGTAGAGGCCGCCCTGGCCGATATCGATACCCGGCGCGTGTTTGTCGTCAGCCAGGACCTTGCCATGGGAAAAACCGAGGAAAGCGTTGATAAACGCCTCGGCCCGCTCGGCTGGCAGGTATACGCGGTTTTCCGGCACCGTCTGAAACCCTGCGTAGTTCGGCGCCTGGGTGTGCCAGTAGAGCTGCATGTTCACACCGCCTGGCCACTGCACCACGGCATCGCGGCCGATAGGGTCGGGAAAGTCACTGACAATCACGGCCGCACCATTTTCCCGCGCGGCCTTTAGGGCCTCGTCCATGTCCTTGACTAGATAACCGTTGCGCTCCTGGCCAAACGGATGCGGTATGGGGGTGCTGAAGCCGAACAGTGACACCGTACCGACTGGCGTCTGCAGCAATTGCGAGGTGGTACTGCTTGGCACTGGCAGTACGTTCACCACCACTTGTGGGGTACTTTTGCCACCGAAGGTCGCGAGGAAGCTCGTGGCAAAGCGGTCCACATCAGCGGGTGCCACGTAGACGTGGCTGGTGTCGTATTGCGGTGCCACTGCCACGCTCGGCGTTGCCGCAAAAGCGCTGTTCATCATGGCCCCGACCAACAGCGTCAATGCCAGGCTTACCGTATTCGCGTTTCTACCCATGCCTGCTCTCCAGTCGTTTTTGGAAAGTCAGGAGCTTAGGCGGCCGGCACGGATGCGAATTGTACGGGCGTGCTTGATGGAACACTTGAGGCCGGAAAGTCACAGGGCATGACAGGTGCGGTTTTCAGCGCGGGATACTGCTGTAGCTTCGAGTGATATCGCAACCCGACAAAAATCCACCTCTGTCACACCACCATAATAATTTTCGACACCAATTCCACCACCGTCTTGGCCTGCAACTTTCTCATCAAGCGCGCCCGGTGCACCTCCACCGTGCGGTGGGAGATCGCCAGGCGTAGGGCTATTTCCTTGGACTTGAGGCCATTGACGATGTGCATGGCGATTTCCCGCTCCCGTGGCGTGAGGTCGCCGGTGCCCTGGTGGGTGCGGTCCAGGCGTTCGAAGTGCCAGATCATCAGCTTGAACGGGTCTTTGGGCGTGAGGGTGTAGCCGTGGGACCTGGCCCAGAACACTTCGCCGTTGTGGTGCTGCATGAAACGCTCATCGGAGTAAAAGCCGTTTTCGCTTTCCAGCAGCCATTCATGGCTGCGCTTGCCAATGGCGTGGTAGTCAGCCTGGGAAGGGTAGATCAGCAGCGTCAGCTGGTTGACCAATGCGTCGCGCGAATAGCCGAACAACTGCAGGAAAGCCTCATTACAGTCGACCATTACGCGGTTGCGGGTGACCAGTTGCGGCGCGGGGGAGAGCTGGAACGCCAGGCGTTCTATGTCGTGGAACTGCTGTGCAAACGCGTTCATTGGGCATCCTGCCTCGTCGCTTTTCTCAACTGGGGCTACTTAGCCATGTAAGTAGTTGCACGAATTGGCGCGCGCCCAACGGTGGGTCATTGTAGGTAAATGTCCGCGCCAAAAATAGAAGAAATTGATTATGCCAGCTGATTGCGTCTCCATTGTTGCTGCCGGTCATTCACGTTTTGGTCGCCTTGAAGGCACCAGCCTGGAGGATCTGATCGTACAGGTCACCCGCGAAGCCCTGAAGGACGCGGCGATTGACGCGAGCGAGATCGATGCGTTGTTCCTTGGCCACTTCAACTCCGGGTTGGTGCCCGACGGGTTCCCGGCCTCGCTGCTGCTGCAGGCCGACCCTGGGCTGCGCTTCAAACCGGCGACCCGCTGTGAAAACGCCTGCGCGTCCGGCTCGGCGGCAATCCTGGCCGGGGTCCAGGCGATCCTGTCCGGCAGCGCCGAGCTGGTATTGGTGGTGGGCGCGGAAAAGATGACCCACACCACCACCGCCGAGGTGACCCAGGCCTTGGCCGGCGCCGGCTATCAGAACGACCCGGCCGAAGCGGGCTTGAGTTTCCCGCAGCTGTTCGGCCGTGCGGCGCGCCAGTATGCCGAGCGCTACCACTGCCCGTTGGGCTCGATGGCGGCCATCGCCACCAAGAACCACTCCAACGCCATGGCCAACCCGCTGGCACAGATGCACCGGGTGATGGATTTCGAGCACTGCAACAACGTGTCCAAGAGCAACCCGTTTGTGGCCGATTCGCTGCGCCTTACCGACTGCTCGCTGATCAGCGACGGCGCCGCCGCGATCATCCTGGCCTCGCCCAAGCGCGCGCGGGCGTTCCGCCGTGATGTGCAGATTCGTACACTGACCCAGGCCAACGATTGCCTGCCGATTGCCCAGCGCGACATCCTCGCGTTTGAAGGCCCGCAACGCGCGATTCATGCGGCGTTGCGCGGGGCGAATATCACCCTGGCCGACCTGAGTTTCGCCGAGGTGCATGACTGCTTCACCATCGCTGAGCTGCTGATCTACGAGGCCATGGGCCTGGCGCCCAAAGGTGAGGGGCACCGTGTGCTCGACAGCGGTGTGGTGCGCGCGGGCGGGCGGTTGCCGGTGAACCTGTCCGGCGGGCTCAAGGCCAAGGGGCATCCGGTGGGCGCCACCGGTGTGTCGATGCATGCCCTAGCGTTTCGCCAGTTGACCGGCGAGCCGATCGGCCTGGCGGTACCCAACCCCGAATTCGGCCTGGTGTTCAATATGGGCGGGATGGCCGTGGCCAACTATGCCTCGGTGCTGCACGCGCGTCGGAGCTGAACCATGAACATTGCCAACTGGCTGCACGACACCCAGCGCCGCGATCCGCTACGCCCGGCGTTGTTTGAGGGCACGCGGCAAGTCGCCGACTACGCGACCTTCACCGCCCATGTCCGTCAACGCGCTGCGCAACTGGTCGATCAATATGGCCTGGTGCCGGGCGATGCGGTAGCGCTGCTGATGAAGAACAGCTGCGACTACCTGGAAGTGCTCTACGCCGTCTGGTGGCTGGGTGGCGTGGTGGTGCCGATCAACGCCAAACTGCACCCGGCAGAGGCTGCATGGATTGCCACCCATGCCGAGGCCCGCTTGATCTTTACCGACGGCGGCCGGGTCTTCGCGTCATCCCGGGACTTGCCTGCGCGCTGCAAGGAGCTGGACGCTCACACGCTGCCGCCGACCCGTGGCTGGCCGACGCTGGAGCAGCCGGTGCCGCGCCTGGACGAGGACCTGGCCTGGCTGTTCTACACCTCCGGCACCACCGGGCGCTCCAAGGGCGTGATGTTGTCCCACGGCAACCTCATTGCGATGTCGCTGTGTTACCCCACGGATGTCGACGCGGTCAGTGCCGACGATGCAGCCGTGTATGCCGCGCCGATGTCCCACGGTGCGGGGCTGTACAACTTCATCCATGTGCGCTGCGGCGCCCGGCATGTGGTGCCGGCTTCCGGCGGTTTTGATGCCGGCGAGCTGTTTGGCCTGGCTGCGCAGCTGGGCAATGTATCGCTGTTCGCCGCGCCGACCATGGTCAAGCGCATGGTCGAACAGGCGCGGCGCCAGGGTTATGGCGGCGACGGCATCAAGACCATCGTCTACGGAGGCGGGCCGATGTACCTGGCCGACCTGTGCGAGGCGCTCGACACCTTCGGCGCGCGCTTGGTGCAGATCTACGGCCAGGGTGAAAGCCCGATGACCATCAGCGTATTGCCACGCGCTCTGATCGCGGACCGCCAGCGCCCAGGCTGGTCAACCTTGGCGGCGTCTGTTGGCCATGCGCAAGCCTGTGTCGAAATCCGTATTCTGGATGCCCGGCACCAACCGCTGCCGACCGGCGAGCGCGGTGAGATCGCCGTGCGCGGTGCCACGGTGATGCAAGGTTATTGGCGCAACCCGCAGGCCACCGCGCAAACCCTGGTGGATGGCTGGTTGCTCACCGGCGACATCGGCTTTCTCGACCTGGCCGGCTTCTTGACCCTCACCGATCGCTCCAAAGACGTAATCATCACTGGCGGCAGCAATGTGTACCCGCGTGAAGTCGAGGAAGTGCTGGTGCAGCATCCCGACGTGTCCGAGGTGTGTGTGGTGGGTGAGCCGGACGCGCAATGGGGCGAGTCAGTGGTGGCCTTCGTGGTTACACGCAGCGGGCAGGCGTTGGATGAGGCCGAACTCACCGCGTGGTTTCTGCAGCGCATGGCGTCATTCAAGAAACCCAAAAAGTATGTGTTCAGGGCCGATTTGCCGAAGAACAGCTACGGCAAAACCCTCAAGACCGACTTGCGGCAGTGGTTGAAAGCAGCGAGTATCGCCGCGCTTTCCTAGTTTTCATGGACAGAACAACTGACAAGGAGTCCCTTCGATGGGCCATACAGCGCAAGACACGCAGCGCAAGCGCCGCCGTGCATTTCTCGGTGCCACCTCCGGCCACTTGATCGAGTGGTACGACTATGGCGTCTACGGCTTTCTCGCCGTGTACATCGGCCAGGCGTTTTTCGTCTCCGACGACCCCACCACCAGCCTGCTCGCCAGTTTCGCGGCGTTCGCCCTGAGCTTCTTTATCCGGCCGTTGGGCGGGCTGTTCTTCGGCCCGCTGGCGGACAAGATCGGCCGGCGCAAAACCCTGATCATGGCGCTGGTGATGATGACCGGCTCCACTGTAATGCTGGGCCTGTTGCCCACTTATGCGACCCTGGGCATCGCCGCGCCGATCCTGCTGATTCTGGTGCGCTGCGTGCAGGGTTTTTCGGCGGGCGGCGAGATCGGCACGGTCACCAGCTTTATCTCCGAATACGCCGGCCCCGGCCGCCGCGGTTTTGCCACGTGCTGGTTGATGGTTACCGCCGTGCTCGGCCTGCTGCTGGGTGGCGCCGTGGCGAACGGCATGACCTGGATTCTGGGCGCCGACACGATGCAGGAGTGGGCCTGGCGCGTGCCGTTCCTGATCGCGGCGCCGCTGGGTTTTATCTCCATGTATATCCGCCTCAAGCTCGAAGACAGCCCGGAGTTTCTGGCCTTGCAACGCGCCGGGCAAACCTCCCGCGCGCCGCTGCGCGAGGTCTGGCAGTGGAAACGCGCCATCGCCCTGGTGTTCTTCATCATCACCTTGCACAGCTCGATCTTTTACCTGGTGCTGACCTTCGCCTCGACCTACATGGCCAAGATCCTCAAGTTCGACAGCGGCACCACCTTGCTCTATGTGTTTGTCGCCAGCTTCTCGGCGGCATTCGTGATGCCGTTTGGTGGCGCCTTCACCGACAAATACGGGCGCAAGCCGTTTCTGATGGTGATCGGCACTTTGGCCACGCTGGCGATGTTCTGGCTGTTCAAATCGGCACCCACCGCCACGCCCGCGTCGTTCTTCGCGCCGTTGATGGCCGTGGCGATCCTGTTCGGGCTGTACGCCTCATCCACCTACGCGCTGATGAGTGAGTTGCTGCCGACGCGCATCCGCTCCACCGGGATTGCCGTGGCCTACAACGTGCCGGTCGCGGTGTTTGGTGGCAGCGCGCCGCTGATCTCCACCTGGCTGATCAAAGTGACGGGCGACATTACTTCACCGTGGTACTTCTACGTGGCCACCGGTGTGGTATCGCTGATTGCCCTGGTGGTATTGCGCAAAGAAGATTTTGTTGCCAGCGGTAGCCCGGTGGTTGTGCCGCCTGCGGCTGCGGTGTTGGCCTGATTGCTCAGGGGCGTTGGGGTTTTACCGACGTCCCGAACGTATTGCCCATGCGGTTACTGGTCGCCGCCGGCGTGGCCAGCCCCACCTGGTTCGGCGGCCGCTTGTGTACCGGGAGGTTCTGCGCCTCGCGGTTCTTTTGCGCGGCCTTGGCCGCGTCCGGGTCATTGCCCATTTGCTGGCTCAGGCAGCCATAGTCGGGTGCCTTGTACCCATCTACCGTGACTTCCGTGCAGCCTTTGGCAGCGGTTTCGGCGTGGGCGGCCAGTGGCAATGCGACGCACAGCAACAGGCCGGCGAATGGGGTGTAACGCTTCATCGGAGCCTCCTGGCAGGCCCGCACAGAGGGGCCGTTAGTGTTGCGAAGTGTAGTTCAGCGGGCTTGCCGTCACCGTGATGTTTTTTTTGCTATCACCGTAACATCAGGTTCATAAACGGGCCTCAGGATGACGGTTTTCAAGGACACGTCAGCCGTGCAGCGATGCCGCGTGGGGGGTGAACAGGGAGGCTGGAAGCGCGCCATGGGTGCCCTGGCCTTGCTGTTGCTGTTGGTTGGCATAACGCCCGCCAGCGCCGCGCCATCGCTGCTGACATTGGACCTGCCCGCGCAGGACCTGGAACACGCGCTGCATGCCTACAGCCGCGCCACCGGGATGGCGGTGCTGGTCGACCGTGAGTTGACGCGGGGCCGGCGCTCCATCGGTGTGCGCGGGCGGTTCACTGCGCAGGAGGCGCTGGCGGTGCTGCTGACGGGGAGTGGGCTGATGGCGCGTTATGCACGTGATGATGCGGTCACCCTGCAAGTCCCGCCGACCCCGGCGCCTTTGCTGCGGGGAGCGTCAGCGCGCAATACGGCACGCATCAACACCAGTTACGCCGCCGCGCTGCAACAGGCGATCGAAGCCAGCCTGTGCCGTTCGCCACTGACCCGGCCCGGCAGCTTTCGGGCGTTGGTGCAGGTGTGGGTCAACGCTGATGGCGTGATTGAACACAGCCGGCTGGTCAGCTCCACCGGCGACGAACAACGCGATGAAGCACTGGTGCGCAGCCTTGGGACAACCCGGGTCGAACGCCCGGCACCCAGCGCGCTGCGCCAGCCGGTGACGTTACTTTTGATGCCCGACACAACAGGAATACGCATGGAATGCACAGCAGGGACGGGAGCCGCGGGCGCATGAAGAACACCGGGCACAGTGCGATGGTCAGTCTGTTTCTGGCCTCCTATGAAGACTTCAAGGTGCGCCTGCGCAAACGCTTGGGCTCGGAGGACCTGGCCAATGATGTGCTGCACGAAACCTACCTGCGGGTCGACCGCATGGACGTGCCGCCGAACCTGCAACAACCCAACGCCTACCTGTACCGCATGGCCCTGAACATCGCCGCCGACCGCCGCCAGGCGGATGCGCGCTTGCTCACCGGCAGTGAAGTCGAGGCGTTGCTGCAAAGCGCCGATGAGGCCCAGGACCCTTCGCGGGTGGTGGGTGGCCAGCAGGAGATCCAATCGTTGGTCAAAGCCCTGTACGAACTGCCGGCGCGCCGACGCAAGATCTTGATCGCTGCGCGCCTGGAAGAAGCGCCGCACCTGGAAATCTCCCAGCGCTTCGGTATTTCCACGCGGATGGTAGAGAAGGAAATCAAGGCTGCTTTGGGCCATTGTGCCAAGCGCCTGGAAAGAAAAGTGATTCAGCGGTTCGGTCCCGGGGCCGGAAAACCGTCTTAGTGTCGAGTCCCTGATAAAACCGTGAGTATGTGCGCGCTTGAACATTTTCAGTTTCCCCTCCACCCGGCAATCGCCCGCTGACCCTGTGCACGAACAAGCCCGTGATTGGTTGCTGTTGCTGACCTCGGGCCGGGCCACCGTGGCTGATGCCAAGGCGCTGCAGGCCTGGGTCGCGCAAAGCCCGGCGCATGCCCAGGCGTTCGAGCAGGCCAAGCTGTTGTGGCGGCAATTGGGCGCGGCCACCGAACAGTCGGCGCCGCACCGTCAGTTTGGGCGTCGTGCGTTCCTGGGTGGCGCGATTGCGGCCACGGCGGCAGTGGTGATGGTGCGTGTGGGCGTGCCGGGCGGGTTTGCCGGATTGAGGGCTGATTATCGCACCGAGGTGGGTGAGCAGCGCCAGGTGCTGTTGAGCCAAGGCGTCAGCCTGGAGCTCAACACACAGACGCGTATCAGCCGGGTCGGGCAGGGGATTGAGTTGCTTGAAGGCGAAGTCGAAGTGCTTGCACAGCTGGCGCAACCGCTCAAGGTGCAGGCCGGCGAGGGCTGGGTGACTGCGGCGCAGGCGCGGTTCAATGTGCGCAACACCGACCGCAATGTGTGCGTGACCTGTATCGAGGGTTCGCTGACGGTGGATGTTTCCGGGCGCAGTGTGCGCTTGGACAGTGGCCGGCAACTGACTTATGGCGCGGGTGGTGTGGGCGAGCCGATTGGGGTGGATGCGCAGGCGGTCGTCGCTTGGCGTGAACAGGTGCTGGTATTTAACAACGCGACATTGGCGACAGTGGTGGATGAGATCAATCGTTATCGGCCGGGGATGTTGGTGTTGCTTAACAAGGAACTGGGGCAGCGGCGGGTGCAGGCGCGGTTCAGTTTGCAGCAATTGGCAGGCGTGGCGCTGTTGATTCGGGATGCGTATGGGGCCAAGTGTACTGAGCTGCCGGGTGGGGTGGTGTTGCTCAGTTGATCGTTCCCGCGCTCTGCGTGGGAATGCCGCCATGGACGCTCTGCGTCCGCTTTTAAACACTGCTTGGTGTGTAGGATTTTTTCCTCGGTGATTGTAGGTGTCTTCTCGTTGTGTTTTTTCGGCCTCTTTGAACAGCTGCCCAATCCCACGGGCGGTGTTTATAGTCACTGCTGGGAAAAAGCACGGCAGGGAGCCGATCCTTCATGAATATCTGCAATAAGCATCTTCAGGGGCAGGCGGCACAGCCAACTTGTCTTGTGCATTCGGGGCACCGCCTGCGGGTGGCGCTCAAAGCGTGCGAAATTTCTCCGACGGCCTTTGCCGAGTGGTTGCGCATTAGTCCGCAACGTTTGAATAACTGGTTTTTGCGTGGTTTGCCGGATGTGCATCTGGAGGGGTTGGCGCGTGCGTTGAGTTTGAGCAGGGTGTGGCTTGAGACTGGGGAGGGGGAGCCGTAGGTTGGGGGTATATCCGTTATTTGGGTAACGGCGGCTATTGGTTCCGCTCTTACAGCGGGTCACTTTTGGCAAACGCCCCAAAAGTAACCAAAAGGTCTTCGCCCCACCACTCGGTGCCTCGCTTAGGCTCGGCATGCCCTCACTCCGGCTTGAATCCGTGGGCCGCCGCGATGGGCCATCCTTGGCCCAGCGCGGCTAACCCGGCGTCCTGCCGGGTTACCCACGGATTCAAGCCTGCGTTCGGCCATCGTGGTTAACGGGGCGCCTGAGATCAAAAGCAGATCAAGATCAAGATCTACAGCACGGCGGCCTGAAAGCCGACCTGAGTGGTTGGATCAAAAGCGAAAAGCGAAAAGCGGATTTGCATACACTGAAGAGCTGCTTTTCTGTGGGAGCTGGCTTGCCTGCGATGCAGACACCTCGGTACATCAGGTACAACCGGTTGATGCCATCGCAGGCAAGCCAGCTCCCACCTTTGACCGAGTATGGCTCTGCTGTTGCTGTTGCTGTTGCTGTTGCTGTTGCTGTTGCTGTTGCTGTTGCTCTGGCTCTTACATCCTTTTCGATGACGAAGTCAGCGGTCTTTTGATCTGCGCTTTTGATCTTGATCTGAAATCGCCCCGTCAAACACGATGGCCGGAATTCGACAGTGATTTGGGGGGTAAACCGGCAGGGATGCCGGTTTAGCCGCGCTGGGCCAAGGATGGCCCATCGCGGCGGCCCCCCAAATCACTGGCGGATTGCGGGCATGCCGAGCCATAGCGAGGCACCGAGTGTT
>NZ_WKDB01000088.1:0-22490 GCF_021606215.1 Pseudomonas sp. PA-5-4B
ACTTGGAGTCGATGGGCGCCAAGCTTCAGCATCATTGGAAAAACGAGATAATCAAGCCCACGGCGGATCATTCGGGCGCACTGGCGAAGCGCTCAGGGTTGGCCGATGCCTATGTAGTGCGGGGCACCTTGCACAGTCTGCGCAACGACAAGGAAAGTTATAAGGCGCTCGGGGCTGAGGCACAAGAAGCCATCGACCGAACACTAGACAAAAACGGCAACGTGGTTATTCCAAATATCTACGGCTATCCGCTCGCCGGGTATGCGTTTATCTCTTACAAAAACTACCATGGCGATTATGATCACCGGCCCAATAGAGGCCTGATGATTGACTTGAAGAACGGCAAGGTCAGTAAAATAGACGGCGATGATGAATTTGCCAGTTGGGCAAAAGAAAACCGTAATGAGTTGCTACGGAGTTTCAACTCCAAGGACAGGCAGGGCGGCCAAAATACTCATTGGCCCCCGGCGGGCGATGTACTCGAAAATTTGATTATCGGTAAAGGTGCCACCTACCCGGGGCGGGCCGGTAAAACCAGCGAAAAAGTTGTACCGGTGGAGGAGACTTTTAATTATACCCAGTCGCGAAATTCACACTATTATTTAAAGTTTGGAAGCCTTAACTCCGGTATTGCCCACGCCTATCAGGAGATGAACACCAACAATGCAAAATCGGACGATCAGACGCAGGTGTTTGGTGCCTCGAAGCAATCGTGGAAGGCCGCGAAAGAGGCGTGGGGCAATACCTTCGGTTACGTCCCCGTTGTCGGCAATACGGGCAATATCGTGTTTGGCATTCATGACGCCGCCACGGGTATGACAGCCAGCGATCGCGTTGGCGGCACTGCTGCCGCGGTGATATCTGCCCTGCAACTCGCGCACGAAGTTGCACAAATTGGGACGGATGCAGGGTTGGGTGAAGCCCCCATCGGACCTACTACCGCGGGCAGCGAAGTTTACGGCTGGAAATACAATGAGCAGACCAAGAGTTTTGATTTTGAGCGAAACATAAAAGTGTCGAGCGAAAGCGATATACACCCCGCCACCCACGCCGCGCCAAACGAACCGAGTACGCCACCGGCCATTGAGACAGAAGGCGTGCCCCCGACAATCGAAGCGCAAAACAGTAAACGTTCGATTCTAAGGTCCATTGAAGACTTACCGACCGGCGAGGCTCTTTTTTCTACGCCTGAAAAAAACGTAATTCTGAGTGGAGAACTCAATGACCTAAACATCCTTGACAAAAAACTCTACACATTTACCGATTTCAACAAAAAAGGCAGTGCAGAACGACTCAACATACTCGTCCATGGGAGCGTCGACCCTGCTACTGGTATCGCGAAAGTTTCATATGCCGGAAAACTCCATACGCCCGAAGAGCTACTTCAGACACTTAAAGACGCAGGTATTCACCCGGAGACGTTTGACAATATACGGCTGCTGACATGTGACTCTGCAAGTGGTGGAGATGCCTCCTTCGCGGCTGAGTTTCAGAGGCTCATACAGCGCCCCGTCAAAGGCTATCGTGGCACGCTCACAGGCAACCTCGTGCCGGAAGAAATAAATGCCGCGATTGAAAAAGTAGAAAAAGAATATTTGAAAGCCCTAAAACAAACTCAGAACTCCCCGCTGACTGATGCCGATAGGGCATTGGCCAGAGACGAAGCTGAAAAATACGTCGCCAAAGAATTGGCGAAAACCATAAACTTCAAACCCGTAAAGAAAAATCCCTATTGGAATCCGTTTTCATGGTGGGCATTTACTTATAAGCCAATGACCTTCCCACAACCATAACAGCGAGAACCTGCCGAAGGGCATCATCTGACTGCATTAAGTGAACCAGAGTCTCTACCTGATAACCCTGAACGGCGGTAACCTCGGTGACCGTCGTTTCCGTTTGGGCAGCTTTTATATGCCCACCACTTCAGGGGTCTCCATGGAAAGAATCACCTTAAAACCGTTGCTCCTTGCCGTCGGCCTCCTGGCCTTGATGCCGACCGCTCAGGCGGCGACTACCCTGGTCTACTGCTCCGAAGCCAGCCCCGCCGGCTTCGACCCCAGCCAGTACACCAGCGGCACCGATTTCGATGCCTCAGCCGAAACCGTCTTTAACCGCCTGACCCAGTTCAAGCGCGGTGGCACCGAGGTAGAACCTGGCCTTGCAACAAGCTGGGAGGTCTCCAAAGACGGCCTGACCTACACCTTCCACCTGCGCGATGGCGTCAAATTCCACACCACCGACTACTTCACCCCTACCCGCGACTTCAATGCGGATGATGTGCTGTTCACGTTCAATCGCTTGCTCGATGCCAACAGCCCGTTTCGCAAGGCTTACCCGTCAGAATCGCCTTACTTCACTGACATGGGTTTGAACACCACGATCAAAAACGTCGAGAAACTCGACAACCACACCGTGCAGTTCAACCTGAACAATGTCGATGCCTCGTTCGTACAGAACCTGGCCATGAGCTTCGCTTCGGTGCAATCAGCCGAATACGCCGCCCAACTGTTAAAAGAAGGCAAAGCCGAGCAGATCAATCAGAAGCCGGTGGGCACAGGCCCGTTTGTGTTCAAGCGCTACCAGAAAGATTCGCAGATTCGCTACGTGGCCAATAAGCAGTATTGGAAGCCCGAGGATGTGAAGCTCGACAATCTGGTATTCGCCATCACCCCGGACGCCGCCGCGCGCCTGCAGAAACTCAAGGCCGGTGAATGCCAGGTCAGCGGTTACCCGCGTCCGTCCGACATTGAAATAATGAAACAAGACCCCAACCTGCGCGTGCTGCAACAGGCCGGTTTCAACTTGGGTTTCCTGGCCTATAACGTGACGCATCCGCCGCTGGACCAGCTCAAAGTGCGCCAGGCGCTGGACATGGCCATCGACAAGCCCGCGATCATCAAGGCCGTTTACCAGAGCGCCGGACAATTGGCGCAGAACGCACTGCCACCGGCGCAGTGGTCTTATGACCCCACTATCAAGGATGCGCCCTACGATCCGACCAAGGCCCGGGCGCTACTAAAAGAAGCAGGGGTTGCACCAGGTACCACCATCAATTTGTGGGCCATGACGGTACAGCGCGCTTCAAACCCCAACGCACGCATGTCGGCACAAATGATCCAGCAGGATTGGGCGAAGGTCGGTATCAAGGCCAACATAATCAGCTACGAATGGGGCGAATACATCAAGCGCGCCAAAAATGGCGAGCATGACGCCATGATTTATGGCTGGACCGGCGACAACGGCGACCCGGATAACTGGCTCGGCGTGCTCTACAGTTGTGCCGCCGTCAAGGGCAGTAACTACGCCAAATGGTGTAACCCGGCCTACGACAAGCTGGTGCAACAGGCCAAGGTCAGCAACGACCGCGAGCAACGCATCAAGTGGTATCAACAGGCGCAAAAAATACTTAAGGAACAAGTACCTATAACGCCTATTGCGAACTCGACGGTTTTCCAGCCACTGCGTAAGGAAGTGCAAAACTTCAAGATCAGCCCGTTTGGGCTTACGCCGTTCTATGGCGTCAGTCTAGATAAGTAACATCATCGCCCCAACCGAGTGCGCCAGACGCCTCGGCTGGGCCTTTTTGGTGCGCAAAATGCACCGAAAAAACCCTCTATATATATGCATTTATGTACAAACTTTCATAAATGCGACATTCCTGTACGTTCGTACCACAGTTTGCCTCTCGCAACGGTTCAGCATCTTGCAATGGGTATGGCCCCTGCATAAGTATCCGCAGGCCGACTCACGAGGTCGCCCTCACCACCAAAAATGACAACAAATCATGAGGCCAACATGCTTAAACACGCAGTCCTTCCGCTTTTAGTGAGTGCTGGCCTTATGGCCGCAGCTCCATTCGCCCAAGCGGCGACTAACCTGGTGTTCTGCTCCGAAGGGAGCCCGGCCGGTTTCGACCCAGGCCAGTACACCACCGGAACAGACTTCGATGCCTCGGCCGAAACCATGTTCAACCGTCTGACCCAGTTCGAACGCGGCGGCACTGCTGTGATTCCTGGGCTGGCCACCAGCTGGGACGTTTCCCCGGATGGCCTGACGTACACCTTCCACCTGCGTGATGGCGTGAAGTTCCACACCACCTCGTACTTCAAGCCGACCCGTACCTTCAATGCTGATGACGTGCTGTTCACGTTCAACCGCATGATCAATAAGGACGACCCGTTTCGCAAAGCCTACCCCACCGAGTTCCCGTACTTCACGGACATGGGGATGGACACCAACATCAAGAACATCGAGAAAGTCGATGACCACACCGTCAAGTTCACCCTTGGCACTGTGGACGCCGCTTTCATCCAGAACCTGGCAATGAGCTTCGCGTCGATCCAGTCGGCTGAATACGCCGCCCAACTGTTGAAAGAAGGCAAGGCACAGGACATCAACCAGAAGCCAATCGGCACTGGCCCGTTCGTGTTCAAGAGCTACCAGAAAGACTCCAACATCCGTTACACCGGCAACAAGGATTACTGGAAGCCTGAAGACGTGAAGATCGACAACCTGATCTTCGCCATCACCACTGACCCGTCGGTGCGTATCCAGAAGCTGAAGAAAAACGAATGCCAGGTGACCCTGTTCCCGCGTCCAGCCGACCTCAAGGCGCTGGGTGAAGACAAGGACCTGAAACTGCCGCACCAGGCCGGTTTCAACCTGGGCTACATCGCTTACAACGTTATGCCGGTGCTCAAGGGCCAGACCGCCGCCAACCCACTGTCTGACCTGCGTGTACGTGAAGCGCTGGACATGTCGGTGAACAAGCAGCAGATCATCGACTCCGTGTACCAGGGCGCAGGCCAACTGGCCGTCAACGCCATGCCGCCGACCCAGTGGTCCTACGACACCACCATCAAGGATGCCCCGCATGATGTGACCAAAGCCAAGGCTTTGCTCAAGGAAGCGGGCGTCAAGGAAGGCACCGAAATCACCCTGTGGGCCATGCCGGTTCAACGTCCGTACAACCCGAACGCCAAGCTGATGGCCGAGATGCTGCAGAACGACTGGAAACAGATCGGCCTGAAGGTCAACATTGTCAGCTACGAGTGGGGCGAGTACATCAAGCGTTCCAAAGGCGGCGAGAACCAGGCCATGATCATTGGCTGGAGCGGTGACAATGGTGACCCGGACAACTGGCTGAACGTGCTGTTCGGCTGCGACTCGCTGTCCGGTAACAACTTCTCCAAATGGTGCGACAAGAAATTCGACGGCATCGTCAAAGAAGCCAAAGCCACATCGGATGTCGCCAAACGCACCGAGCTGTACAAGCAGGCGCAACATATCCTCAAAGATGCAGTCCCGATGACACCTATCGCGCACTCGACGGTGTATCAACCCATGCGCAACACCGTGCAGGACTTCAAGATCAGCCCGTTTGGCTTGAACTCCTTCTACGGCGTTAGCGTAAGCGGCAAGTAAGGCTCAGTAGCGGCGACGTTTCATAACGTCGCCGTTATTGCATCCGCCCAGACCGTAGGAAACAGACCACATCCGCAACATTGCCGTCCTACAGCAATGAACTGCGACATGTGCATCCGTTGCCTACAAGGTCAATCCGTTTTGGCGCATTTACTGCAAGCTCCGCGACCCATACCGTCGTAGGACAGCAGAGGCTCCAACCTAGGAAAGGCACTTGCTGTATGTGGGATCAGTGATGTCTCCCAGGCCTGACGCCTGGGTGATTGTTCGCTGGTGACAACAACAAACAAGGATCGGGATCGTCATGCGCCATACCACTGTTCTATCCGCAATTTTTGGCACCAGCCTGCTGGCTGTGGCCACGATGGGCCAAGCCGCCGAAAAGAAGAGCCTGGTGTTCTGCTCTGAAGGCAGCCCGGCCGGGTTCGACACCGCGCAGTACACCACCGCCACCGACAACGACGCGGCGGAGCCCTTGTACAACCGCCTGGTTGAATTCGAAAAAGGCGCGACTGACGTGGTGCCTGGGCTGGCAACCAAGTGGGATATTTCCGAAGACGGCCTGACTTACACCTTTCACCTGCGTGAAGGGGTGAAGTTCCACAGCAACAAGGAATTCAAGCCGACGCGCGACTTCAACGCCGACGACGTGCTGTTCACCTTCAACCGCATGCTCGACCCTGAATACCCGTTTCGCAAGGCCTACCCCACCGAGTTTCCATACTTCAACGGGATGAGCCTGAACAAGAACATCGCCAAGGTCGAGAAGACCGGCCCTTACACCGTGGTGATGACCCTGAACACGGTTGATGCCGCGTTTGTGCAAAACATCGCCATGAGCTTTGCCTCGATCCTGTCGGCCGAGTACGCCGAACAGTTGCTTAAACAAGGTAAACCCAGCGACATCAACCAGAAGCCGATCGGCACAGGCCCGTTCGTATTCCAGCGCTACCAGAAAGACTCGCAGATCCGTTATGTGGGCAACAAGCAGTACTGGGACCCGAGCCGCGTCAAGCTGGACCAACTGATTTTCGCCATCAACACCGACGCCTCGGTGCGGGTGCAGAAGCTCAAGGCTGGCGAGTGCCAGGTGACCCTGCACCCGCGCCCCGCTGACGTCGACGCGCTCAAGGCCGACCCGAACCTGCAACTGTTGACCAAGCCAGGTTTCAACCTCGGCTACATCGCCTACAACGTGCGCCACAAACCTTTCGACCAGCTCGAAGTGCGCCAGGCGCTGGACATGGCGGTGAACAAGCAAAGCATCCTCAATGCCGTGTACCAGGGCGCGGGCCAACTGGCGGTCAACGCCATGCCGCCGACCCAGTGGTCCTACGACGACAGCATCAAGGACGCCGCCTACAACCCGGAAAAAGCCAAGCAACTGCTCAAGGCCGCCGGCGTTAAAGAAGGCACCGAGATCACCCTGTGGGCCATGCCGGTGCAGCGCCCGTACAACCCCAACGCCAAGCTGATGGCCGAAATGCTGCAAAGCGATTGGGCCAAGATCGGCCTCAAGGTCAAGATCGTCAGCTACGAATGGGGCGAGTACATCAAGCGCACCAAAAACGGCGAGCACGATATCAGCCTGATCGGCTGGACCGGCGACAACGGTGACCCGGACAACTGGCTGGGCACCCTCTACAGCTGCGACGCCATCGGCGGGAACAACTACTCCATGTGGTGTGACCCGGCGTACGACAAGCTGATCAAGCAAGCCAAGGTCGTGACCGACCGCGAACAAAGGACTGTTCTGTACAAACAGGCGCAGCAATTGCTTAAACAGCAAGTGCCAATCACGCCAGTCGCCCACTCGACGGTCAACCAGCCGTTAAGCGCCAAAGTCGAAGGTTTCAAAGTCAGCCCCTTCGGCCGCAACGTGTTCTCGGGCGTCAGTTTCAACCCATAAGAAAATAACCGGATGGTGCGGAGCCAAATCGGCTCCGTAGCAAACGTGCAGCCTTTTGTTGGGATTTATCCTACGGCAAACGTTTGCAATAGCTTGAACGAGTTACACACCCAATAGCCGGTTCACCTAAAAAGACCGGCATTAAAAAGAGAACCAAAGGAGCTCCACCCATGAAACTGAGCAGCAAAGCGCTTCTGGCCCTGGCCATCAGCAGCATCACGGCAACCGCCTTCGCTGAAACCCAGAGCCAGGACTTCGTTCCAACCACATTGGCCGGCACCAGTGCCCAAAGCGAGGCCAAAGGCTTTGTCGACGGCGCAAGCCTGGGCGGTACCACCCGTAACTGGTTCTCCAACGAACAGAAGTTCCGTGGCGGCAAGTTCACCTACCAGAAGCACGGCGAAGCGCGCACTGACGCTTACCGTACCAACTGGGTACAGGGCACCATCCTCAACCTGAGCTCGGGCTTTACCCAAGGCACCGTGGGCGTCGCTACCGAAGTCGCGGCCTACAACGCTCTGGTTCTGGACCGCAGCAAGCGCGACATCAAGGGTGGTTCCAACCGTACCCTGGCCGACTCCAACGGTGATGCAGTCGACCAGTGGAGCAAACTGGGCCTGGCCAACGTGAAGTTCCGTGTGTCGAACACCACCTTGACCGCCGGTCGCCAGAACTTCAGCAGCGGCATCGTCGACACCATCGGCAACCGTGCGCTGCCATCGAGCTTCGAAGGTTTCGCCCTGAACAGCGAAGAATTCAGCAACCTGTCGTTCCAGGGCGCTTACTTCGACCGCGTGTCGCCACGTACCGAACAGAGCCTGTCGAAATTCCGCAGTGAATACGGCAATGGCCAGGAAGCGGATCACGTCTACACCGCCGGCGTGAACTACCAGCCGTTCAAGAGCCTGAAAACCAGCTTCTTTGGCGCTCAAGTCAAAGACTTCTGGAACCAGTACTACTTCGGCGCCACCCACGAACTGGGTGATGCTCAGACCCTGGCCCTGACCACCGGCCTGAACTACTACAAGACCGTCGACGAAGGCAAAAAGTTGATGGGCAAGATCGACAACGACACCTACTCGCTGTCGCTGGGCCTGACTCACCAGGCTCACAGCCTGACCTTCTCGTACCAGGAAGTTAACGGTAACGAGTACTTCGACTACCTGCACGAAACCAACGGCATCTACCTGGCCAACTCCCTGACGTCCGACTTTAACGGCCCGAACGAGAAATCGTTCCAGGTCGCTTACGGCCTCAACATGGCCGAATACGGCGTGCCTGGCCTGAAGTTCAACATCTACTCGGCTCGCGGCTGGGGCATCGACGGCACTCACTACACCGGCGACGGCGGCGTGAAAGGCTTCGCTTACAACGGCATCCAGAACCAGGATGGCGAGAAACACCAGGAATACGGCATCGGTACTTCCTACGCCCTGCAGAGCGGCCCACTCAAGGCCACCACCATCCGTGGTACCTACGTGACTCACCGTGCCAGCGCCAACCAGGCTGACGGCAACATCCGTGAATTCCGCCTGGTCACCACCATCCCGTTCAACATTCTTTAATTAGCGCCAGGTAGACGGCGGGCTCATCACGAGCCCGCCGTCTACGCTTGTCTGGTTTAATCGATTGCAGAGGGCTCTGAATGAAAATGCTCCCGCTACAAGCTGCCATTGCCGCTGCGCTGTTGAGCGTTGCGATCGGCGTTTCAGCCAAACCGCTGGTGGTCTGCACCGAAGCCAGCCCGGAAGGTTTTGACCCGGTTCTGTACACCACCGCAGTAACCGCCGACGCCGCCGCTGAAACCATGTTCAACCGCCTGGTGGACTTCAAGCCCGGCACCACCGAAGTTGTACCGGCACTGGCCAAGGCCCTGCCCGAGATCAGCGCTGATGGCCTGACCTACACCTTCCACCTGCGTGACGATGTAAAGTTCCACACCACCGACTACTTCAAACCCACGCGCAACATGAACGCCGACGACGTGCTTTGGAGCTTTCAGCGCCAGCTGGACCCGAATCACCCTTGGCACAACAAGTCTCTCGTGGGCTACCCGTATTTCGAAAGCATGGGCTTCAAGGAACTGCTCAAGAGCGTAGAGAAGACCGACGATCACACCGTCGTCTTTACCCTGACCCGTCCTGAAGCACCGTTTTTGGCCGACCTGGCCATGGCGTTTTCCTCGATTCACTCCGCCGAATACGCCGACCAGTTACTCAAGTCCGGCAGGACCGATGACCTGAACGCCAAGCCCATCGGCACCGGCCCGTTCATCTTCACCCGTTACGCCAAAGACGCCCAGGTGCGTTTCAAGGCCAACCCGGACTACTTCCGTGGCAAACCGCCAGCTGACCCGCTGATCCTAGCGATCACCACCGACAACAATGTGCGCCTGCAGAAGCTCAAGGCCAACGAGTGCCAGATCGCGCTGTATCCGAAACCGGATGACGTGCCGAGCATGAAGGCTGACCCGAACCTGAAGGTTGCGGAGCTGGCGGCGATGACCACCGCCTACACTGCGCTGAACACCACTCACAAGTACATGAGCGACGCGCGGGTGCGTCACGCGATCAACATCGCGTTCGACAAAAAAGGCTACAACGAATCCCTGTACGGCAAAGGCAATGCCATTGATGCCACCGGCCCGTACCCGCCAACGCTGCTGGGTTTCAGCGACAAGCTGAAAAACCCAACCCGTGACCTCGACAAGGCCCGCGCCCTGCTCAAGGAAGCCGGCGTACCGGAAGGCACCGAGTTCACCCTGTTCACCCGTAATGGCGGCGGCCCGACCAACCCCAACCCGATGCTCGGCGCCCAGCGCATGCAGGCGGATCTGGCGCAGATCGGCCTGAAAGTGAACATCAAAGTGATGGAATGGGGCGAGATGCTCAAGCGTGCCAAAAACGGCGAGCACGACATGGTTTCCGCCGGTTGGGCAGGGGATAACGGGGACCCGGATAACTTCCTCACGCCAAACCTGAGTTGCGATGCAGCGAAAAACGGCGAAAACTACGCCCGCTGGTGTAACAAAGAGTTTCAAGACTTGATCGACAAAGCGCGCGCCATCGAGGAACCCTCGAAACGGGCCACACTCTACGAACAAGCCATGGATGTCTTCGAAAAAGACCAACCATGGATTCCCATGGCTTACCCGAAAATGTTCACCGCCATGCGCAAAAACGTCGAAGGCTTTACCCAAAGCCCTCTGACCACAAATAACTTCGCCACCACCCAGGTGAAGTAAATAAGAGAAGACGCTCGGCACCGTCGACATTGACGGTGCCGAACCTGCCTAACCGGCTGATTGAGGTACACAACAAGATGTTTAGTTTTATTGCCCGCCGATTGGGGTTATTGATCCCCACGTTTTTCGGCATCACGTTGCTGACGTTTGCGTTGATTCGCATGATTCCCGGCGACCCCGTAGAAGTCATGATGGGCGAACGCCGTGTCGACCCCGAGATGCACGCACAGGCAATGGAACGCCTTGGCCTGAACAAGCCACTCTATGCGCAATACTTTGACTATGTAGGCAAGCTCGCCCACGGCGACCTCGGCGAATCCCTGCGCACGCGCACCAGCGTGTGGACCGAATTCACCGCCCTCTTCCCTGCGACCCTGGAACTGTCCATGGCCGCCCTGTTGTTCGCCGGTATCCTGGGCCTGTTGGCCGGGGTGATCGCGGCCCTTAAACGAGGATCCCTGTTCGACCATGGGGTGATGGGCATCTCCCTTGCGGGATATTCGATGCCGATCTTCTGGTGGGGCCTGATCCTGATCATGTTCTTCTCGGTGAGCCTGGGTTGGACCCCGGTTTCCGGGCGTATCGACCTGCTCTACGACATCGAGCCGCGCACCGGCTTCATGCTGATCGACACCTTGCTGGCTGACGAGCCGGACGCTTTCTGGGATGCCCTGCACCACCTGATCCTGCCGGCCATCGTGCTCGGCACCATCCCGCTGGCGGTGATTGCGCGCATGACCCGTTCGTCGATGCTCGAAGTACTGCGTGAGGACTACATCCGCACCGCCAAGGCCAAAGGCCTGTCGCCGGCGCGCGTGGTATTCGTGCACGGCCTGCGTAACGCGCTGATCCCGGTACTGACCGTGGTCGGCCTGCAAGTCGGCACCCTGCTGGCCGGTGCGGTCCTGACCGAAACCATCTTCTCGTGGCCCGGCATCGGCAAATGGCTGATCGAAGCCATTGGCGCGCGGGACTACCCGGTGGTGCAAAACGGCATCTTGCTGATCGCCTGTCTGGTGATCATGGTGAACTTCGTGGTGGATATCCTCTACGGCTTCGCCAACCCACGCATCCGTCACCAGCGCTGAGATCATGACCATGAGCACACCTACTCAAGCGGTAGCAGTCGATCAAAGCCTGCTGTACCCGTCCCCGTACAAAGAATTCTGGCAAGCCTTTTCCAAAAACAAAGGCGCGGTTGCCGGCCTGCTGTTTATGTTGCTGATCGTGTTCTGCGCGATTTTCGCCCCGTGGGTTGCGCCACATAACCCCAGCGAGCAATACCGCGACTTCCTGCTCACCCCACCGGCCTGGCTGGAAGGTGGGCAAATACAGTTCCTGTTGGGTACTGACGAGCTGGGCCGCGACCTGCTCTCGCGCCTGATCCAGGGTTCGCGCCTGTCGTTGCTGATCGGCTTGTCGTCGGTGGTGATGTCGCTGATCCCGGGCATCCTGCTGGGCCTGTTCGCCGGTTTCTTCCCACGCGTGCTTGGCCCGACCATCATGCGCTTGATGGACATCATGCTGGCCCTGCCATCGCTGCTGCTGGCTGTTGCCATCGTCGCAATCCTCGGCCCTGGCCTGATCAACACCGTCATCGCCATCGCTATCGTGTCGCTGCCGTCTTATGTCCGCCTGACCCGCGCTGCGGTAATGGGCGAACTGAACCGCGACTACGTGACTGCCGCCCGCCTCGCCGGCGCTGGCCTGCCACGCCTGATGTTCATCACCGTGCTGCCCAACTGCATGGCGCCGCTGATCGTACAGGCCACCTTGAGCTTCTCCTCGGCGATCCTCGATGCTGCCGCCCTGGGCTTCCTGGGCCTGGGCGTACAACCGCCAACCCCTGAGTGGGGCACCATGCTGGCTTCGGCCCGCGACTACATCGAACGCGCCTGGTGGGTGGTGAGCCTGCCGGGTTTGACCATTTTGCTCAGCGTGCTGGCAATCAACTTGATGGGTGACGGCCTGCGCGATGCGCTGGACCCGAAACTCAAGAACGCCGCCTGAGGAGATTCCCATGTCACTGTTAGAAATCAAGAATCTCAACGTGCGCTTCGGCGACAAGACCGCCGTGCCGGTGGTCGATGGCCTCGACATTTCCGTCGACAAAGGCGAAGTACTGGCGATCGTTGGCGAGTCGGGCTCGGGTAAATCCGTGACCATGATGGCGCTGATGGGCCTGATCGAGCACCCCGGTATCGTTACTGCCGACGCGCTGAACTTTGACGGCAAGGACATGCTCAAGCTGAGCAACCGCCAGCGTCGCCAGATCGTCGGCAAAGACCTGGCGATGGTGTTCCAGGACCCGATGACCGCGCTGAACCCCAGCTACACCGTGGGTTTCCAGATCGAAGAAGTGCTGCGCCTGCACCTGAAAATGTCCGGCAAGCAAGCCCGCAAACGCGCTATCGAACTGCTCGAAAAGGTAGAAATCCCAGGCGCCGCCAGCCGTATGGATGCTTACCCGCACCAACTGTCCGGCGGTATGAGCCAGCGCGTGGCAATCGCCATGGCGATTGCCGGCGAGCCGAAGCTGCTGATCGCCGATGAGCCGACCACGGCATTGGACGTGACCATCCAGGCGCAGATCATGGAACTGCTGCTGGCCCTGCAAAAAGAGCAGAACATGGGCCTGGTGCTGATCACTCACGACCTCGCGGTCGTGGCTGAAACCGCCCAGCGCGTGTGCGTGATGTACGCCGGCCAGGCCGTGGAAGTCGGCCAGGTGCCGCAACTGTTCGACATTCCGGCGCACCCGTACAGCGAAGCACTGCTCAAGGCCATTCCCGAGCACAGCCTGGGCGCCACGCGCCTGGCCACGCTGCCGGGTATCGTGCCTGGTCGTTATGACCGCCCGCAGGGTTGCCTGCTGTCGCCACGCTGCCCGTATGTGCAGGAATCCTGCCGTGCCCAGCGCCCCGGCCTTGACCCGAAAAGCAACAGCCTCGCGCGCTGCTTCTACCCCTTGAACCAGGAGGTGGCGTAATGGCCGTCGTTCTTACCGCCCGCGACCTCACCCGTCACTACGAAGTGTCCCGTGGCCTGTTCAAGGGCCATGCACTGGTGCGCGCGCTTAATGGTGTGTCGTTTGAACTGGAAGCCGGCAAGACCCTCGCCGTGGTAGGCGAGTCGGGTTGCGGCAAATCCACCCTGGCCCGTGCGCTCACGCTGATTGAAGAGCCGTCGTCCGGCTCCTTGAAAATCGCCGGCCAGGAAGTCGCCGGCGCCGACAAGGCCCAGCGCAAGCAATTGCGCAAAGACGTGCAGATGGTGTTCCAGAGCCCGTACGCCTCGTTGAACCCGCGCCAGAAGGTCGGTGACCAGCTCGGCGAGCCGCTGCTGATCAATACCAACCTGTCCGCCGCCGAACGCCGCGAGAAAGTGCAGGCCATGATGAAGCAAGTGGGCCTGCGCCCTGAGCATTATCAGCGCTACCCGCACATGTTCTCCGGTGGCCAGCGCCAGCGCATCGCCCTGGCTCGCGCCATGATGTTGCAGCCTAAAGTGCTGGTGGCGGATGAGCCGACCTCGGCGCTGGACGTGTCGATCCAGGCCCAGGTACTCAACCTGTTCATGGACCTGCAGCAGGAATTCAACACCGCCTACGTGTTCATCTCCCACAACCTGGCGGTGGTGCAACACGTCGCCGACGACGTGATGGTGATGTACCTCGGCCGCCCCGTGGAAGTCGGCCCCAAGGAAGACATCTACGCGCGCCCGCTGCACCCCTACACCCAGGCGCTGCTGTCGGCCACCCCGACCATCCACCCGGACCCGAACAAGCCGAAGATCAAGATCGTCGGCGAACTGCCCAACCCGCTGAACCCGCCGCCTGGCTGCGCGTTCCACAAGCGTTGCCCGTATGCCACGGCGCGGTGCAGCAGTGAGGAGCCGCAGTTGCGAGCGTTGGATAACCGTCAGGTGGCTTGCCACTATGCGGAGCAATTCGTGGCCTGACGAGATCGCTGGATCGTTCCCACGCTCTGCGTGGGAACGCCGCCCAGGACGCTCTGCGTCCCGTCGCTCGATTAAGGCGTGACGCAGAGCGTCACAGGATGCATTCCCACGCGGAGCGTGGGAACGATCGACTTAGAGGAGTTCTACCGCCCCACCCGTCGGATTGCGCATCAGTCCGGCAGGCGGGGCTTTTTTTCATCTCGACTCAGGTATCGCTGTCACCTTCAGAGTTGTCATCGTCATCTGGCGGCGCTTGCTGGTCATCATCATCCTTGGAACCGCCCTGGTCCTCATCACCGGCCTCAGACTCGCTCTTGGCCAACTGCAAACCACCCACCTGCGCCGTCTTCGCCGCCACATAGCCTGGGGCCTGGCTCTGCACAGCCGTACTGGCCCACGCCGAAGAAGCGCCCAGCGATAACATCACCAACACTTTCAGCAACAGCACCAAACGTTGAAAGATAGTCATGGTCGATTTCCGTCCAGTCAGTGAAACACGTGCGCCAGCGTTCGACCGGCGCTGTGAATGAAGCTAGTTCCGTTCTCGGGTTTATGCCAATCAGGCCTCACGTATCCTGTCCTCACCGTCATTGTAGGGGTTTTCTTGATATTCCTTGGGCGCTGGCTGAGCCTGGGGCTGCCAGCAGCATCAGCTGGACGGCACGTTGAGTTATACGCAAGGTCGCCTCCGGATCCGTCGGTGAGTGGGTGAAGTATTTGAAAACGCTAGACCGGATGCGGGATTCGCGCCAATGGCCCGGACAGATGAAGATCAAAATGTGGGAGCTGGCTTGCCTGCGATAGCGGTGGGCCAGCCACTGATAGGGTTACTGACAGACCGCCATCGCAGGCAAGCCAGCTCCCACAATGGACCAGCGTCGCGCACACAAAAAAGGGCGAAGCCATGACAGCTTCGCCCTTTGGTGTACCGCACAGACCTTAGTGGTGTTCGCGCGTCGCCCGGAATTTCACATCCGGCCAGCGCTCTTCCATCAGCGCCAGGTTGACCCGCGTCGGTGCCAGGTAGGTCAGGTGACCACCGCCGTCGATCGCCAGGTTTTCTACGGCCTTGTTGGAGAACTCTTCCAGCTTCTTCTTATCGCTGCAATCGATCCAGCGCGCGGAGTACACGGTGATTGGCTCGTAGGAGCATTCGACCTTGTATTCCTCTTTCAAGCGGCTGGCGACCACATCGAACTGCAGCACACCGACGGCGCCGAGGATGATGTCGTTGCTGCGCTCGGGGAAGAACACTTGGGTGGCACCCTCTTCCGCCAGCTGCTGCAGGCCTTGGCGCAGTTGCTTGGATTTGAGCGGGTCACGCAGGCGTACGCGGCGGAACAGTTCCGGGGCGAAGTGCGGGATGCCGGTGAAGCCCAGGGCTTCGCCTTCGGTGAAGGTGTCGCCGATCTGGATGGTGCCGTGGTTGTGCAGGCCGATAATGTCGCCGGCAAACGCCTCTTCCAGCTGTTCACGCTCGGAGGAGAAGAACGTCAGGGCGTCGCCGATGCGCACGTCCTTGCCGGTGCGCACGTGGCGCATCTTCATGCCTTTTTCGTATTTACCGGAGCAGATGCGCATGAAGGCGATACGGTCGCGGTGTTTGGGGTCCATGTTCGCCTGGATCTTGAACACGAAGCCGGTGAATTTCTCTTCGACCGGTTCCACGGTGCGCTCGTTGGCAACCCGGGCCAGGGGTTTCGGCGCCCAATCCACCACGGCGTCGAGCACGTGGTCGACACCGAAGTTGCCCAGTGCAGTACCGAAGAACACCGGCGTCAGCTGGCCGTCGAGGAATTCCTGCTGGTTGAACTCGTGGCAGGCGCCCTGCACCAGTTCCAGCTGGTCGACAAAACGGTCGTACTCGTCACCCAGGTGGGCGCGGGCTTCGTCCGAGTCGAGCTTCTCGATGATCTTGGTTTCGGTGCGTTCGTGACCGTGGCCAGCGGTGTAGACAATGATGTAGTCGTCGGCCAGGTGGTACACACCCTTGAAGTCGCGGTAGCAGCCGATCGGCCAGGTGATCGGCGCGGCCTTTATCTTCAGGACGGCTTCGATTTCATCCAGCAACTCGATTGGGTCGCGGATATCGCGGTCGAGTTTGTTGATGAAGCTGACGATGGGCGTGTCACGCAGGCGGCACACGTCCATCAGCGCGATGGTCCGTGGCTCAACGCCTTTACCGCCGTCGAGGACCATCAAGGCCGAGTCCACCGCGGTGAGGGTGCGGTAGGTGTCTTCGGAGAAGTCTTCGTGGCCGGGGGTGTCGAGCAGGTTGACCATGTGGTCGCGATACGGGAACTGCATGACCGACGTGGTAATGGAAATACCCCGTTGTTTTTCCATTTCCATCCAGTCGGATGTCGCATGGCGGTCGGATTTGCGGGATTTCACCGTGCCGGCCACAGCGATTGCCTTGCCCATCAGCAACAGCTTCTCGGTGATGGTGGTTTTACCGGCATCGGGGTGGGAAATAATGGCGAAAGTGCGGCGTTTCGCGACTTCGGCGGCCTGGTGGGTCATGGGAAATCGCCTGGCAGGTGAGTCAAAAAAGGGCGGCGAGTATAGCGCAAACCCCAGGCGCCGGACCACCGTTCACCCGATTGGGGGTGGCTAAATGCTGCCAAGTATGGAACCTTTTAAAAGGTAGAGACGTCCACTCCCCTGCTACCGCACTCGGAACAGGGGCTGAAAAATCAGCAAGTTAGCCTGACGAGGCTGCGCTCATGGCTCGATCGCATACCGCGTTGCCGGTATCGGCGAGCTGCTTTTCGCGAACACATTCGAAGGCAGCCAGCAATGGCATTGCCGCCGGAGAATGTGTTCGCCGACAAAAGAAAAAAAGGAGTCCGCCTGTGGCTATTCGCTATGGCAAAGGGCTGATAGGAGGTGCGGTTGTCGTCGCACTCCTGGCCCTGCTGGTCCACTGGATCGGCATCAACACGATCGAACTGTACCGCGACGATTTGTTGTTTTACCTGCAAGCACACCTGATCCTCGTTCTAGTCTCCATGCTGGCCGCCCTCGTTGTGGGCATCCCCGCCGGCATCCTGCTCAGCCGACCGAACATGGTCGGGCGCGCAGAACGCTTCATGCAGATCTTCAACATCGGCAACACCGTCCCTCCCCTGGCCGTACTGGCCATCGCCCTCGGCGTCCTCGGCATCGGCAGCGGCCCGGCCATCTTCGCGTTGTTCCTCGCCTCGTTGCTGCCCATTGTGCGCAACACCTACGAAGGCCTCAAAAACGTTCAAGGCTCACTCAAAGAAGCCGCCACCGGCATCGGCATGACGCCGCGCCAGGTGCTGTTTCGCGTGGAACTGCCCAACGCCGTGCCGATCATCATCGGCGGTGTGCGCGTGGCCCTGGCGATCAACGTCGGCACCGCCCCGCTGGCGTTCCTGATTGGCGCCAACAGCCTGGGCAGCCTGATTTTCCCCGGCATCGCCCTGAACAATCAGCCGCAACTGCTGCTCGGCGCCGCGTGCACCGCGCTGCTGGCATTGCTGCTCGACGGTCTGGTGACCATGGCCAGCCGCCTCTGGCTGGAACGCGGAGTGCGTGCGTCTTAAGGCTTGGCAAAGGAAATCACATGAAAAAACTGACTTTGATATTGAGCTGCGTCCTGCTGTTTGCAGGCATTGCGCAAGCCGCCGAAAAACCGGTGATTCGCATCGGCGCCCGGGTGTTCACCGAACAGACCCTGCTCGCCGAAATCACTTCCCAGTACCTGCGCACCAAGGGCTACGACACCCGTGTGACCGGCGGTCTGGGCAGTAACCTGGCGCGCAGTGCCCAGGAAAGCGGGCAGCTTGATTTAATTTGGGAGTACACCGGCGTGTCGCTGGTGGCTTACAACCATATCGACGAGAAGCTCGACAGCGAACAGTCTTACGCTCGGGTGAAAGAACTCGACGCGAAAAAAGGCCTGGTCTGGCTGTCGCCGTCGAAATTCAGCAACACCTACGCCCTGGCATTGCCGGAGAACGTGGCTAAGGAGTTCCCGCAGGTCAATAGCATCAGCGATCTGACCCAAACCCTGGCGGAAAAAACCAAGGAAAACCGCCTGGTAGCCCTGGACACCGAGTTCGCCAACCGTTCCGACGGCATGGCCGGCATGGTCAAGCTGTATGACATGAACCTCACGCGCAAAAACACCCGGCAGATGGACGCCGGCCTGGTCTATACCGCGCTGCGTAATGGCCAGGTGTTTGCCGGGTTGGTCTACACCACCGACGGTCGCCTGAATGCCTTCAAATTGAAGCTGCTGGAAGACGACAAGCACTACTTCCCGGACTACACCGCAGCGCCCGTGGTGCGTCAGGTTTATCTCGACGCCCACCCGCAATTGGCCGCCGACCTGAAGCCGCTGGCTGCGCTGTTTGACGACGCCACCATGCGCCAGTTGAACGCACGGGTCGACGTCGACCATGAAAGCCCATCCGCCGTGGCCGCAGATTTTCTGCGCCAACATCCCATCAGCCAATAAGAGGAGAAGACATGGAATTCCTGAACGCCTTTTCCCATCTTGATTGGGCACTTGTCCTGCAACTGACCTGGCAGCACATCACCCTGGTCGGCATTGCGGTAATCCTGGCGATTGTCGTCGGCGTGCCCCTCGGCGTGCTGATGACCCGCTTCCCGACCCTGGCCGGCCCGCTGCAAGCCAGCGCCACGGTGCTGCTGACCGTGCCGTCCATCGCGCTGTTCGGCCTGCTGCTGCCGTTCTACTCCAAGTTCGGCCAGGGCCTGGGGCCGATGCCGGCAATTACCGCGGTGTTCCTCTACTCACTGCTGCCGATCATGCGTAACACCTACCTGGCGCTGACCGGCGTCGAGCCTGGCATTCGCGAAGCCGCCAAAGGCATCGGCATGACCTTCGGCCAGCGCCTGCGCATGGTCGAACTGCCGATTGCCGTGCCGGTGATCCTCGCCGGTGTGCGCACCGCCGTGGTGATGAACATTGGTGTAATGACCATCGCCGCCACCATCGGCGCCGGTGGCCTGGGTGTACTTATTCTGGCTTCCATCAGCCGCAGCGACATGTCGATGCTGATCGTGGGCGCCGTGCTGGTCAGTCTCCTGGCCATCTTCGCCGACCTGCTTCTGCAATGGCTGCAACGCTCGCTGACTCCAAAAGGACTGCTCAAATGATCGAACTTCAAAACCTGACCAAGACTTTTCAAAGCAACGGCAAGACTGTCTCCGCCGTGAACGACGTAAGCCTGACCGTCAACGAAGGCGAAATTTGCGTATTCCTCGGCCCGTCGGGCTGCGGCAAGAGCACCACGCTGAAAATGATCAACCGCTTGATCAAGCCCACCTCGGGCAAAATTCTGATCAACGGCGAGGACACCACCGACCTCGACGAAGTGACCCTGCGTCGCAACATCGGCTATGTGATCCAGCAGATCGGCCTGTTCCCGAACATGACCATCGAGGAAAACATCGTGGTCGTGCCCAAGCTGCTCGGCTGGGACAAGCAGAAATGCCACGACCGCGCCCGCGAATTGATGAGCATGATCAAGCTGGAACCCAAGCAGTACCTGCATCGCTACCCGCGTGAACTGTCGGGTGGCCAGCAACAGCGCATTGGCGTGATCCGCGCGCTGGCCGCCGATGCCCCGCTGCTGCTGATGGACGAACCGTTCGGTGCGGTCGACCCGATCAACCGCGAGATGATCCAGAACGAGTTTTTCGAGATGCAACGGGCGCTGAACAAGACCGTGATCATGGTCAGCCACGACATCGATGAAGCCATCAAGCTGGGCGACAAGATTGCGATCTTCCGCGCCGGCAAGCTGCTGCAGATCGACCATCCGGACACCTTGCTGGCGCATCCGGCTGACGAGTTCGTCAGCAACTTCGTCGGCCAGGACAGCACCCTCAAGCGCCTGCTGCTGGTGAAAGCCGAAGACGCGGCGGACAACGCCCCGTCGGTGAGCCCGGAAACCCCGGTGGCGGATGCGCTGGAGCTGATGGATGAAACTGACCGCCGTTATGTGGTGGTCACCTGCGCCGAGAACAAGGCACTGGGGTATGTACGACGCCGCGACCTGCACCGTCAGACCGGTACCTGCGGGCAGTACCTGCGCGAGTTCAATGCCACGGCGGCGTATGACGAGCATTTGCGCATCCTGCTGTCGCGTATGTACGAGTTCAACCGTTCGTGGTTGCCGGTGATGGACGCTGAGCGGGTGTTCCTCGGTGAAGTGACCCAGGAATCGATTGCCGAGTACCTGAGTTCCGGTAAGTCGCGTGGGGGCAAGACCAGTATCGTGTCGCCTGCCGAGACAGCACTGGCCTGATTAACTTCTGTGGCGAGGGAGCTTGCTCCCGTTGGGTTGCGCAGCAGCCCCAGAACAGACGACTCAATAGTTTCAGGTAAACGGGGTTGACTGATTTTGGGGCCGCTTCGCGCCCCAGCGGGAGCAAGCTCCCTCGCCACAAAGCGCTCCAAATCCCCCTCAAATAACACTCCCGGGGGAACATCAATCCGTCACACCTGTCGGTTACATAAGTAGCTGCACCGGGTCCCGCGACGAACGCGTGCAAAAACGCGACATTTTTAGTTGATCTATGGCCCCTCACGTCCTAAAGTTCGCGCCGAACGTCCATGCTGGAAACGATCCATCCGGCTCAAGTACTGACGACGAGACAGCAAGGCCAAGGGACGCGGTTATCCCATGGCCTTTTTGCTTTCGGCGACATGCCTTGGGAAGTAGGCGAACCAAAGTGGGGATACGGAGGACGTTCAGTTGCACCCATTGATTACTACAGTTTGCCCTTAGGAGTTCCCAGCATGTCGATCAACGTCGAAGATTATTTCGCGCGCGCCACTTTTGACAAAATGAAGGCGTTCGCCGACAAGCAAGAAACCCCGTTCGTGGTGATCGACACCGCGATGATCAGCCAGGCCTACGATGACCTGCGCGCCGGTTTCGAATTCGCCAAAGTCTATTACGCGGTCAAGGCCAACCCGGCCGTCGAGATCATCGACCTGTTGAAAGACAAGGGTTCGAGCTTCGACATCGCCTCGATCTACGAGCTGGATAAAGTGATGGACCGTGGCGTCAGCCCGGACCGTATCAGCTACGGCAACACCATCAAGAAATCCAAAGACATCCGCTACTTCTTTGATAAAGGCGTGCGCCTGTTCTCCACCGACTCCGAAGCCGACCTGCGCAACATCGCCAAGGCCGCGCCGGGTTCCAAAGTGTATGTGCGTATTCTCACCGAAGGCTCGACCACGGCTGACTGGCCTTTGTCGCGCAAATTCGGCTGCCAGACCGACATGGCCATGGACCTGCTGATCCTCGCCCGCGACCTGGGCCTGGTGCCTTACGGCATTTCCTTCCACGTCGGCTCGCAACAGCGCGACATCAGCGTATGGGATGCCGCCATCGCCAAGGTCAAAGTGATCTTCGAACGCCTGAAGGAAGAAGACGGCATCCACCTCAAGCTGATCAACATGGGCGGCGGCTTCCCGGCCAACTACATCACCCGTACCAACAGCCTGGAAACCTATGCCGAAGAAATCATCCGCTTCCTCAAGGAAGATTTCGGCGACGACCTGCCGGAAATCATCCTGGAACCGGGCCGTTCGTTGATCGCCAACGCCGGTATCCTGGTCAGCGAAGTGGTACTGGTTGCACGTAAATCGCGCACCGCCGTCGAGCGCTGGGTGTACACGGATGTGGGCAAATTCTCCGGCCTGATCGAAACCATGGACGAAGCCATCAAGTTCCCGATCTGGACCGAAAAGAAAGGCGAGATGGAAGAAGTGGTCATCGCCGGCCCGACCTGCGACAGCGCCGACATCATGTACGAAAACTACAAGTACGGCCTGCCGCTGAACCTGGCGATTGGTGATCGTTTGTACTGGTTGTCGACCGGTGCCTACACCACCAGCTACAGCGCGGTTGAGTTCAACGGCTTCCCGCCGCTGAAGTC
>NZ_WKDB01000089.1:0-22363 GCF_021606215.1 Pseudomonas sp. PA-5-4B
GGGTTGTTGATTTTGCTGGGAGGGTGCTCCGCTTCGGTTTACATCCCGCTGGCAGAAATCGTCACCAAGGGTTTCAGTCCAGGTAATCGCTCCCGGGTCATGGGGCTGATCTCCAGTGGCACCAGCTATGGCGTGTTCATCAACGGGTTACTGGTGTCGTTTCTCACCTTGCAGGGTGGCTGGCGCTCGATCTGGTTGACCGCCGGCCTTGTGTCATTGGGCCTCTGTTTCGTGGCCTGGTTTCTGTTGCGTAACATGGGGGCGGAGCAGGCGGCTGGTTTTTCAGGTGAGCGCTCGCGGTCGCTCGATGGCCACACGCCATGGCTGAGCCGTTCGCTGTACCTGATCTGGGGCATCGCCTTTCTCAATGGGATGGCACTGCTGCCGTTTCAGACTTACCTGGCACCTTACCTGCGCGATGAATTAGGCGTTTCGGTACAGGACGCAGGGTTTATCTGGACGACGATCGGCGCTGTGGGGATGGCGTCGGGCTTTTTGGTGGGGTGGGTTGCGGACAAAGTGGGTGCCAGGGCGGCCTTGGCCCTGTGCTTTCTGAGTGCGGGTCTGGCAGCCATGCTGGTGTTCAGTTTTAACACTATCGCGTTGTTCTATTTGGCGGCTTTTTTGTTTGCGCTGGCGTTTTATCCCATTTTTGGGTTGGTCCCCAGCTATATCGGGCAAATCGTTCCGGTCAACCGGCTGACGCAGGCATTTGGCATTGCCAATGTGCTGATTGGCCTGGGTGGCGTGTGCGGTAACTTTCTGGGCGGGCTGTCCAAAGACCTGACAGGGTCGTTCGCGACAGTCTATTGGGTGGTTTCGCTGCTTCTGTTATTGCAATGCGTGATGGTGTTCATGTTGGGCAAACAGCCTGTTTCGCTGACGGAGGGAGAACGGTCATGAGCTATTTTGCACAGGGCCCACAACAGAATTTGCATGAGTTTGCGTTCAGCCACGCGCGTGCCGAACAGTCACTTATGACGCAAATACCTAGGGTCATTTGGATGACTGGCCTTTCTGCCTCCGGGAAATCGACCATTGCCGATGCGCTGGATATTGCCTTAAGGGCCCAAGGCCGGTTTACCTGCATCATTGACGGCGATTCGGTACGCAGTGGGCTTTGTCGTGACTTGGGGTTTACCGACAGTGATCGGGATGAAAACATTCGGCGGGTCGCTGAGGTGGCGGGTTTGATGGTGGAGGCGGGACTTATCGTCATTGTTGCGCTGATCTCGCCGTCATCGGCCAGTCGGCATTACGCGCGCTCGATTATTGGCAACGACCATTTTGTAGAAGTCCACGTGGATGCCCCACTGGCAACTGTCGAACAGCGGGACCCTAAAGGTTTGTATAAAAAGGCGCGATCCGGGCTGCTCAAGAACTTTACGGGTATTGATTCGAACTACGACACTCCGCTGTTTCCTGAAGTGCATCTGCAGACCCACGTGTTTTCGGTTGAACAATCGGTCGGGATCATTCTTGATTGGATGGCGCGTGCGCAGGCCCCTGCTTAGCCATTGGTCTTCCAGCTACGGGGTGGCGACTTCGACTCCAAGAAACGAGGTATTCTCTGCCAAGGCAGAGCGTGCAGGTTTTTCGGGAGTTGGAATGACACATTTCACGGGCACTGCAAAATCAATCCGGCTGATCGGCGGCGCCCGGGTATTGGATTTTATCAATACCACTAATGGGCGCAGGCCGTATTCCACACTTAAGGTGACGGAAGAGCGGCTCACCAGTTTTAAGTTCTTCATTGAGTGGGCATTACACGCCTCTTTGCTCTCTGAGCAAGAGTACGATGCATACTCGCCTATGGTGTTTGACTCGCCTATATCCTTCCAGCCAGACCTGGACGCTGTTATTGCATTCAGAGAGCGTCTGTACGGCGTCTTCCACAACCTGTCATTACGCCAGAACGTCACCGATGAGGCATTACAGCAGATCAATCTGCACTACCAACAAGGCGCGGTGTGGCGAGTATTGCGCTCCATTGACGGGATGCCCGCATGGGGTTGGCGCACCTGCAGCTCTGCGCAAGAGTTGACGTCGATGCTGATAGCGCGCCTGGCCACAGACGCGACGCAACTGCTGGTATCGAGCCAGCTTCACGCGTTGAGGAGCTGCAGTTGTACCGATTGCGATTGGATATTTCTCGACCTCTCCAAAAGTAAACAACGCAAATGGTGCCAGATGAGTGTGTGTGGCAGTCGAGAGAAGCTGAGCCGACTCAAACAGGTGGCCGGTCATCTTTAGTTGCAACGCAGTAAGGCGAGCGATGGGAAGCAATTGCTCCGCTTAATAGGAAGCATTACTATTCACGCCCCGCCTCCCAGTGCTCACGCGATGATTCCTCAGCCGCCCCGCAGAACAGGCTTTTTCGAGCATTACGAAGAGTTGATCGGTACCTGGACACGCCGCCTGAGAAACCGTCAGCAGGCCGAAGACCTGGCTCACGACACCTTCGTGCGCGTGCTTGAGTCGCGTTCGAGCGACGTTGAGCAACCGCGCGCCTATCTGCATCAAACGGCGCGCAACATTGCGGTGGACGCTTACCGTCGCGAAGACCGGCGTGAGGCGCTGGCATTGGACGCCTTTGATCAGCGTTCGCCCCACAACGGTGACCCGGAGCATGTCATGCACGCGATCCAATTGGCGGACTCCATCGAGCGGGCCTTGGCCGAGTTGCCGCTTAACTGTCGCAAGATATTTATCTGGCAGAAAATCGAGGGCCTCACCCAGCAAGAAATCGCCGTACGCCTGGGCCTGTCTAAAAACATGGTGGAAAAGTATATGATCCGCACCTTGCGGCATCTGCGCGACCGCCTGGACGCGATGGCCCCATGAACTCTGCCCGTTTTGAAACAGGATCTTCCACGATGGATAGCCGTGCTCGCGACGAAGCCGCGCAATGGTTTGTACGCCTGCAAAACGCCGAGTTGAACCGCGAAGAGCAACAGCGTTTTGAGGCGTGGTGTGCCGAGCAGCCTGAGCATCAATACGAATTTGAAGTGCTGCAAGGCCTGTGGAACGCCGCCGACCTTGTGCCCACGGCGCGTTTGCAAGCGCTGTGCGAGGCCCCGGTCGAACGCCCCAAACGTCGCGCTATTGTGCGTTACGCCGTGGCTGCCAGTGTGGTGGCCATCGCCTTGGGGCTTGGCCTGTTCAGCGGGCTTGATCATCCCAAACCCTACAGTGCCGAGTTCAGCACGCGCTTGGGCGAGCATCGCCAAGTGGCATTGCCCGACGGTTCGGTGATGGACCTGAATAGCCGCAGCGTGGTGGCGGTGCACTATGAAAAGGGTCGGCGCGGCGTAGAAATCAAACAGGGCGAAGCCATGTTCAGCGTCGAGCACGACGCCCACCGCCCATTTATCGTGGCCGCCGGGGCAGGGCAGGTGACGGTCACCGGCACGCGTTTTGATGTCCGCCGTGATGACGACCAGACCCGCGTGGTGGTCGAGGCCGGCACGGTCAAGGTGCAGGGGCGTGCGTCGGATCAGATCGTGATGCTCACGGCAGGGCTGGGCACGCATGTCGATTCTACCGGGCAAGTCGTTACGGCGTATGCCGTGAATGCTGATGAGCTGACAGCCTGGCGCACGGGCAAGTTGGTGTTCAACAACGCCACCCTCGGCGAAGTCGCGCGGGAAGTATCGCGCTATCGCGAGCAGCCGTTGCGGGTCAACACGGCGGCGGTGAGCAACCTGCGGCTGACCAGCGTGTTCAAATCCAGCGACACCGACGCCTTGCTCAAAGCGCTGCCACATATCCTGCCAGTGGCGGTACGAGCCTTGCCGGACGGCAGTCAGGAAATTATTTCACGCTGATATTCAGGTTTTTTTCGAGTTCTTCGTCTTCTTCTGCAACTGCAACTGGTTTGCATTAACAGTCGCACACTCTTGCGATCACAGGACTAGGTTCGACGTGAAAAAACTTGTCGTGAACAACAATAAAGTCTCCCGTTGGGCGCCCCTGGCGCTGGCGCTTGCGGTCAGTTCCGCCCTGCCTGCGGCCTCTGCGGCCGACGGCATCCATATTCGCTCGCAGCCGCTGGGCGCTGCTCTGAGTCAACTGGGCCAGCAGACTTCCCTGCAAGTGTTCTTCAGCCCTGACATGGTCGCGGGCAAGCATGCGCCTGCAGTGGACGGCAACCTGTCTCCCGAGCAGGCTCTGCGCCAATTGCTCCAGGGCAGCGGCCTGGATTACCAGATCGATGCCGGTTCCGTGACCCTTCGCCCACTGCGCAGCGGCACGGGGGAAGCCGGCTCGCCGGTGGAGTTGGGCGTCACTGACATCAAAGTGGTCGGCGACTGGCTGGGCGATGCCAATGCCGAAGTGGTGCAGAACCATCCGGGCGCACGTACTGTGATCCGCCGTGAAGCCATGGTGGAGCAGGGGGCGATGAATGTCAGTGACGTGCTGCGCCGCGTCCCTGGCGTGCAGGTGCAAGAGGCTAACGGCACGGGTGGCAGCGATATTTCCCTCAACGTCGGCGTGCGTGGCCTGACCTCGCGCCTGTCGCCGCGCTCCACCGTATTGATCGACGGTGTGCCGGCGGCGTTCGCTCCGTATGGTCAGCCGCAACTGTCGATGGCGCCGATTTCTGCCGGTAACCTGGACAGTATCGACGTGGTGCGCGGCGCAGGTTCTGTCCGTTATGGGCCGCAGAACGTCGGCGGCGTGATCAACTTCGTGACCCGCGCGATTCCTGAGCAAGCCTCGGGCGAAGTCGGCACCACCCTGGAAACCTCTGCCCACGGCGGCTGGAAACACGTCGACAATGCTTTTGTCGGCGGTACTGCCGATAACGGCATGGGCGTGGCGTTGCTGTATACCGGGGTAAATGGCAACGGCTACCGCAACAGCAACAACTCCAACGACATCGACGACGTGATCCTCAAGACCCACTGGGCGCCGACCGATCAAGACGATTTCTCGCTGAACCTTCACTATTACAATGCCAACGCCGATATGCCCGGCGGCCTGACCCAGAAGCAATTTGACGCCAACCCGTATCAGTCGGTGCGCGATTGGGACAATTTCAGCGGCCGTCGCAAGGATGTGTCCTTCAAGTACCTCCGCCAGATCGACGACCGTACCCAGGCCGAAGTGCTGACCTATTACATCGACAGCTTCCGTGGCAGCAACATTGCCAACCGCGACCTCAAGACCATCAGTTCCTACCCGCGCAGCTACTACACCTTCGGCATCGAGCCGCGGATCTCCCATGTGTTCGACGTGGGCCCGAGCACCCAGGAAGTCAGCGTCGGTTATCGCTACCTCAAAGAAGGCATGCATGAACAGGCCAGCAGCCTCAATCTGGTCAACAACGTGCCGACGCCGGGCGGGCAAAATGACGGGCATGTTTACCAGGATCGCACTGGCGGCACCGTCGCCAACGCGTTCTACATCGACAACAAAATCGATATCGGCAAGTGGACCGTCACGCCGGGCATTCGCTTTGAACACATTGAAACCAACTGGCATGACCGCCCGGTGGTTGCCTTGAACGGTGTGCGCACCGTGGAAAAGAATCGCAAAATCAATAGTAACGAGCCGTTGCCGGCGTTGAGCGTGATGTACCACATTTCCGATGCCTGGAAAGTCTTCGCCAACTACGAAACCTCATTCGGCAGCCTGCAGTACGCGCAGATCGGGCAGGGCGGTCGCGTCAACCAGGCGGCCGACGGCCTGAACCCGGAAAAAGCCAAGACCTACGAGATCGGCACACGCTACAACGACAGTGTCTGGGGCGGCGAAGTGACGCTGTTCTACATCGACTTCTCGGATGAGCTGCAATATGTGAGCAACGACGTGGGTTGGACCAACCTCGGCGCCACCAGGCACCAGGGTATCGAAACCTCGGCCCACTACGACCTGTCGAACCTGGACCCACGCCTCGATGGCCTGACTGCCAACGCGGGCTTCACCTACACCAAGGCGACTGCCGAGGGTGATGTGCCGTTCAAGGGCCGCGACCTGCCGCTCTACTCCCGTGAAGTGCTGACGGCGGGCCTGCGCTATGACATCAATCACTGGACCCATAACCTGGACGTCTATGCCCAATCCGGTCAACGTGCGCCGGGTACTGGCACCACCTACATCACCCAGGGCACCGCCGATGGGCAGTACGGCGATATCCCCGGCTATGTCTCGGTCAACGTGCGCAGCGGGTATGACTTCGGCGCGCAACTGTCGAACCTGAAACTGGGTGTGGGCGTGAAGAACGTCTTTGACCAACAGCACTACACGCGATCCAGTGACAACAACGCCGGGTTGTACCTCGGTCAGCCGCGTACGTTCTTCGTGCAGGCGAGCGTCGGCTTCTGACCGACCGTTTGTAAGAAAAATCGCAGCTCAAGGGCTGCGATTTTTTTTACTTGTTTTTCAAGGTGCTCACCAAGCTGCCC
Organism: Pseudomonas sp. PA-5-4B; assembly: GCF_021606215.1. Classification (NCBI taxonomy): domain Bacteria; kingdom Pseudomonadati; phylum Pseudomonadota; class Gammaproteobacteria; order Pseudomonadales; family Pseudomonadaceae; genus Pseudomonas; species Pseudomonas sp. PA-5-4B. Next base: position 6,411 of record NZ_WKDB01000089.1, read on the forward strand.
GGGCCCGGGCAGGAACTGTTTCCGCGCGTTTGCCACACAGGTTGTAACCAGCGACGTTGATCGTACTGGTCGTTTTCAGACGCTGAACCAGGGGCCAGACATGACTTCACCTTCGTTTCAATCCGGCCAGACCGATGGCCGCTGCACCTTTGATGGCTGGCATGAAGTTGCTTGCTCGACATCGTCAAGTAAGGAAGACACCTGCGCAGCCTTGTCGACGGTATACGCCACCGAAACGCTGCGAATGAAAGCATTTGTGGGTCAAAAAAAATTCCAGGCGCCCGTCGCAGATGATTTTGCCCGCGGGCTGCATGCGTCAGGGCCTGCCGACAGTTCTAAAGCTCACTGTTTGAGGCGCCCCATTTTTCGCTGGGCTGCGCTGATCAATGGCCTCTGCTCCCGGTGGCGTGGGCAAACATCTGGGTGATCCAGTGTTACATGCTGTTATTGGGATGCTCCTGCCGGCCGGAACTATCGCGTGGCGCTAACCACATATCGGTTGCTTGCTGCCCAGAGGGCGAATCGATGATTCGGGCCACTCTGGTACTGACTTTCAGGCAAGCATGGATCTGCAAAAGGCGAGAGATGAAGCATGAAGATTGAGGGTGCAATACTGCGCGCGCAGCCAATCGGCCTGGGCGGGCCAGAGGTAGGTCGGGTTTCATCGTCCCGCGTTTTTCATTCGCCCGGCGATGAGTCATTCGCAACGCGGGAGTTGCCGTCGCAGCGACCCATGTTGTGGCGTGGAGGCTTGTCTTCGCTGCGCCAGCAGGCGCTGCAAAATGCACCCACGGCTCGCGCCAACACCACACCGCCAGGTCCGAGTTCCACTGATAGCCAATTGGCGGGCGAGCTGGAGAAACACTTTGGCGAGCTGCACGGTTTTTTAAAAGAAGGCCGCTTGACGCAGGCGTCGTTGCGCCAGATCGCAGCTCAAACCTTGAGTGGAGAGTAAGGTGCGCGACCGTATGATCCTGCTGGTCAGGGAAATTCTCAACCGCCCGCTGCTGAACGACGCGATCATCGACGGCGCGGGATACATCACCCGCGACAGCCTGAGCGCAGCCGCTGCAGCGTTGCTGGGTAACAGCTCCCCTGGCGCCTTCAGCCAGGACCCTTTTCATGATCAGGGCAACGCCGAGGTCGTAATGGCTTTGCAAGGCTATTTCAAACAGTTGCGGGACATACCCAAAGACCGCACGGTATTTTTTGAAGCGCTTGAATACGTGGAAATAACCCAGCTCAAAATCGTGATGAGTGATCCTGACGACCTCGATTCGCAGGGCCGCCCCCTGTTGGAGCCCGCTACTGGGCTACCGAGGAAAAAGTACAGTGAACACTGCGTCTACACCGCCAAAAATATCATTGAGCGCCCAGGCCTGCTGCGTTCGCTGGAGCGTGCCAACAACATGCGTTTGCTGGGGCGTCCCAGGCATGAGGGTTGGCTTTGTAACAAAAGCCTGGAACGCTGGCTGGAACAATACGAAGCGCACAAAGCCAGATAGCCCATGGCCTTGTGCGGTGAGCTTGTTACACCTTGAGAATTTTACCGCTGATGGCCACCCCGGCCAGCAGCAGCGCAATCAGCACAAAGGCCGTGCTCAGGCTACTGCCATGGGCGATAAACCCGATAACTGCAGGCCCGGCGAGAATACCGGCATACCCCAGCGTGGTGATGGCCGGCACGGCGATATGTTCCGGCATGACCGTTTGTTTACCGACGGCGGTGTACAACACCGGTACGATATTCGAGCAGCCGGCGCCCACCAAGGCATACCCCAACAGCGCCGTTTCCCAGGCCGGCAATAATGTCGCGAGCAACATGCCGGCAGTCGCCAGCGCGCCGCCAATGACGATCACGCGGGTGGCGCCCAGGCGGCGGACAATCGAATCACCGGTCAGGCGCCCTGCGGTCATGGTCAAGGCAAACGCCGCGTAACCCAAGCCTGCGTAAGCTTCATCCAGACCGCGTTCTGCATTGAGAAACACCGCGCTCCAATCCAGCACGGCGCCTTCGGCCAGGAACACGATGAAACACAGGCAGCCGATAAACAACACCACACCGTGCGGCACGGCAAACGCCGGGCCTGAGCTTTCGCTGCCGTAGGGCAGTAGATGAGGCCCGGCCTTGAACAATGCAAGCGCCATGATGACGATCACCACCAGGGTCGCCTGCAACGGCGACAAGCCCAGCCCCAGCAACCGGCAACCCCTGCTGCGCCGACGATGCCGCCAAGGCTGAACAACCCGTGGAAGCCCGACATCATGGTTTTGCCGCTGGCACGCTCAACGATGACCGCCTGCAGGTTGACCGTCGAATCCACAGTGCCCAGGCCGCCACCGAACAGGAACAGCCCGGCGATCAGCAAGGGGATTGAACTGACCGTGGCGAGCATCGGCAGTGCCAGGCAGATCATGATTGTGCCGGCGGTCAGCACCCGGCGGCAGCCGAAGCGTGAAGCCAGGGCGCCAGCCATCGGCATGGCGATGATCGATCCGACGCCTAGGCACAACAGCAACAGGCCCAGCGTGCCTTCATTGAGGTTTGCCCGTGCCTTGGCGTAGGGCACCAGCGGCGCCCAAGCCGCGATACCGAAGCCTGCGATGAAAAAGGCAATGCGGGTCGACATTTGTTCCAGCCGTCCGGGAACCACGGGCGCTGGGGTGGGGATGGCAGTCATGAAAAATCCTTGGTTTTGCGTTCAACGAACGATGTCCGGCGCGACATCCTTGCACATCATGCCCTGTCGAGCGAGCCGGGTTCCCTTGAAGAGAGGGGCTGACACGCAGGTGCAGGTTTATTGTTACAGCAGCGGAACGTCATGGACGGTGGCGACCACACAGAGGCTATCGGATTGTTGGGCGGTGGTCTGGAAGGTGCGTAATCTGCGTGAAAACGGATGAACCCCAGGTTTTTGCGTTGGATTACCACCTTCCAGTCCACTTCCCACTGCGCCGGTTTTCTGTAATACGCTGCTACCAAGTGTGTAGGCAATCGGAGAAATTTTCCGGTGAATTTTCTTGGGAAGGTGTCTCGATGACTCTGTTCTATGACGCGCGGGGCAATATTTACGGTGTGGCCAGCCCCGACTACCTACGCAGCAGGGGCATTGCCGTGCCTGAATGTGCCGACCGCGCTGCCAGCACTCGAAAAGAGTGGGCAGCATTGGCTATCGCGTCGGAGTGTGAATGGGGCACGTTACCGCGTGCGGCCACTCCCAAGGCACACCGCTGCGATGGTTTGCTGGTCGGGCCGTTCCAGTCTGCGCCGCCGTTTGACGTGTTGATCGTCAATACTGACGGCACGCTCGCCGAACGCAGTGGTAACGGGTTGACGATTTTTTCCCAGGCGCTGACGGATCAAGGTTTGATGACGCAAGGGTGTGAGTTGCAGGTGCATCACGACAAGCAGGATTCAGTCTCTGTGCTGGTGACCTATTCACAACCGGCGATCTTTGAACAGGTTGCAGGCTTCTGGCTGGCCTTGGGCCGGCCGAGTTTCGGGCCAGCAGCGGTGGCCGCTACCGGTACTGGCGCAGCAACATTGGGGCAGTGTGAGTTCAGCCATGTGGCTGCACTGGCGGCGATTGACCCGCAATGGGCCGTCAGCCAGTTCGTCCGTGTGGGCAATCCTCATTGTGTGACGCTCGTCGAGCATGCACAGGCCTTGCCGGACAATCAGTCGATGCACCAGCCCGCACTGTTTGAGTCGTTACGGGCCATTGCCTTTGCACCGCCAGGTGGGCGCGGCCAACCTTGTTTGGCGGGGATCAATCTGCAATGGGCCGCACATGCTTCGGGCAATCGGGTCATCGCGCGGGTGTTTGAGCGAGGAGAAGGACCCACCGCGTCCTCGGGTACCAGCGCGAGCGCAGTTGCCTGCGCGGCATGGCGCGCGGGTTGGGTTGACGCCGGCGAGGTGGCTGTGGTCATGCCAGGTGGCACAGTGCCGGTGCGTTTACAGTGCCAGGCCGAAACGCTGCTGAGCGTCAGTCTGTTCGGGACTGCATGCGTGCAAGCCTGAAGGCGCAGAAGTGGCTGATATCTTGAATGCGTGTCAGCCGTTTCTTTATCGGTTAGTTGTGTGGTTAAAGTTGGCGTAAGAAGTTTCTTGTTGTTGAATGCTACTAAATTCTGCGAATTTATTATTTTGTAAAAGACACGTCCTACCACGTTGTGCGAAACGTCTTTTTTATTTTTAAAGGGTCAAATTCCGCCTGAAATCGCTAAGATTTATTGGGTTCAGGCGCTTTTTCCCGGCAGTTCAATCAATGCCCGATGGGGGGAGGCCTTTCAGTCAAATAATTGATGATGGGTAACTTAGGGATGGTTGAAACATCTGCCGCGCCACGTTTCAAGTTGATACTTCCAGAAATAAACAATGACTTCCAGGTGCTCGCTTTCAAAGGCCGAGAAGGCCTTGATCAGCCTTACTTCATTACCGTGCACTTAGTCAGCGAAAACCCCTCTCTGGATCTGGAGGCGCTGCTTCACCAGCCGGCTTATCTGGACTTTGGCGAATCCGGTGCGGGGCTGCATGGGCGCATCTACGCTATCGGCCGTGAGGGGCCCGGCGTTCGGCTCACTCGCTATCGTCTCACCCTGGCACCACGCCTGGCGTGTCTTGCCCATCGACACAACCAGCGGATCTTCCAGGAACGCAGTGTGCCGCAGATTATTGCGGCGGTCCTTGAGCACCACGGCATTCTGGCGGACGCCTATGCCTTCGAACTGGGCCCTGTGGCTTACCCATCCCGTCCGTTCTGCGTTCAGTACGCGGAAACTGACCTGCACTTTATCCAGCGGTTGTGCGAGGAGGAGGGTATTCACTACCACTTTCGCCATGGCCCGAATAATCACGTGCTGGTGTTCGGTGATGACCAGACGGTGTTTCGGCGTCTGGCTGCACAGCGATTTTGCGCGACGCACGAGCTGGCAGCCAATACGAGAGCCATCCGGCAGTTCGACGTGCGCCTGGAGACCCGTACCCAGCTGACGGTGCGCCGTGATCATGACTTCGAGCATCCGTCGCTGCGCCTGGAAGACAAGGCCGGGCCTGCATTGACGCAGCGCCTTGAGGATTACCATTACCCTGGTGGTTTCAGCGACCATGCGCGAGGTCGGCAATTGGCGCAAAGGGGCTTGGAGCGGCATCTGCGTGACCGCCATCGTGCCGTGGGCAAAAGTGATCAACCGGCGCTGGGCAGCGGCCATTTTCTTGAGCTGTGTGACCACCCTGATCCCACCTGCAACGATTTGTGGTTGCTCACGTCGGTGCATCACGAAGGCTATCAACCGCAGGTGCTGGAGGAAGCAGCGCCCGTGGCGGGCACATTCCACGGCTACCGAAACCGGTTTACCGCAACACCCTGGCGCGCCGTGCATCGGCCCCCCATCAGACACCCGAAACCTACCCTCAACGGCAGCCAAACCGCCATCGTGACGGGGCCAGCAGACGAGGAGGTGCACTGCGACGCCTACGGTCGAGTAAAGGTACGTTTTCATTGGGACCGCCTGGACCCCACCGATGACAAAAGCAGTTGTTGGGTACGGGTAGCATCCGGTTGGGCGGGCGATGGCTTCGGCGCCATGCTGATTCCGCGGGTGGGCATGGAGGTGCTGGTGACCTTTCTGGAAGGCGACCCGGACCAGCCGTTGATCAACGGCTGCCTGCCCAATGCGCTGCACAGGCCGGCTTACCCTTTGCCGCAACACAAGACACGCAGCGTGTTGCGCAGCCGCAGTGTTCCGGGGGGCACGGGGGCCAACGAACTGCACCTTGAGGATCGCCACGGCGAGGAACTCATCTTCCTGCGCGCCCAACGGGACCTGGAACAGCAGGTCGGCCATGACAGTCGTCTTGAGGTGGCGGGAGAGCGGCGTGAAATCATCCGCGGGTTAAGCACGGTTCATTTGGAAAGTGGCGAGCAGCGACACATCACCGGAGACCGCACTGCCATGCTTGGCACGAACGATCGGCTGGATGTGCAGGGAGACAGCCAGACGCATATCGGTCAGTCCATGGTTATCCAGGCCGGGCAGCAGATCGTCCTCAAGGCCGGCGCCAGCCTGATCATCGATGCGGGCGCACAATTGAGCCTCAAGGCTGGAGGCGAGCACCTGATTATCCAGGCGGGCGGCATTTTCAGCAGCCGGCCTGTCACCGTTGGCGGCTTGCCGCCCCTCACTCGGTCCGCGAACCCATTATCGGCCATGGATGCGCCGAACCTCTCGACGGCCCAAGGCACCCTTCTGGACGAGGCCCGGCAGTTGGGCGCGGACTTCTGCCCAGTGTGCGAGGCGTGTCGTGAAGGCCAGTGCACCCTCATGCGGAGGGCTGCCTGATGCCAAACGAGCCAGGCCAGTGGATGGCCGAACAGCATCAGGCGGGGCGCCGACTGTGCTTGATCCTTGATGGTCACCACGGCGCACGTCAACAGCTGTTGGCGGTGCGTAACCTGTCGCAGTATTGCAGCCTGTACGCTGAGACCGCCCTGGTCGAGTTGGCAGCGGCAGGCCCGTTGATTCTGTTGGTGGAGCAGGCGGACGAGCCTGCGCTGGTTGATCTGCTGCAACACCCCGAGACGAACTGGGGCTGGCTGGGCAGCCTGCCCGGTGATGATCTGGCTGGCGTGGTTCGGCATTGGCGCGAACGTCTGCTGGTAGGGCGCCAGGGAAGCCAGGCCGTGTATCGCTTTCACGATAACCGTACCTTGGCACGTGCTTTGACCCATTTACAGGGCGAGCACTGGCCAGTGTTTCTCGGCCCACTGATCGGTGTGTGCTATTGGCACCAAGGCTGTTGGTGTCGGGGTGAAAACCCAATGCCGGGGGAGTATCCCGTGCCTGTGCCTGTGCCCTGGCTGAACACGCCCAATCCTCAGGCCGAAGTGATTCTGCACGCCAATATCCTGCGTTATCTGCTGACTGAACACAGCGAAAAGCTCGCCGGCTTGGTCGAGTTTCAGAACCCCAGAATCTGGCTGGCGCAGGTTCTGGAGCAGGCCCGTGCCTGGCAATGGCGAGCCCCCCAGCAGCTCGAGTTTCTGGTGGTGCGTCGGTTGGAGGAGGCGACGCAAGGCAGCACGATTCGGTGGCAGCCGATAGAGGGCGAGGCGCCGTCGGAACATTTTGAGCGGGTGTTACGGGAGTGGCAAAAGCATGAATAGGTGGACGCGCAGCGTTTTGATAACGCTCGGTGCAGGATGGCTCTCGGGTTGTGCGCTGGCACCGCCGGCTAAGCGTTTTACCCTGGAGGTGGATTTACCCGCACAGTTTCGATTCATCGGTGCCGCTAACTACCGTCCCGCCAGATATGAACTCTGCACCTTGCCGCAGCGTCGAGGCAAAAGGCCGGAACGCAAGATCTTTATTGCCGATTACAAACCCGTGGCCGAACGAGTGAGCTATGAGTTCCCGCTGACTGAAACCATTGAGGGGTGCCCTACGGTGTTGCGTAGCGTGGAGTTCACTCTTTATGCGAAGTGGGGTGAGCGATATAGCGATGTCGACGGGGATTCCGCAGGGATCTTTTTCGCCGATCCCATTGAGTCTGAACGTGTCGCAGGCATGCCGGACTCGGGTGTCCAGGAGTTCGCCGGGCAATGTATGTGGTTTTTTCGTACGGTGGGTCCCTTGCATGCGATCACGAAACTGTTGGAATGCAGAGCGTTGAACACAGCGGGGCAAAGGGAAGAAAGGCTGGCGGGTGGTGTAGTACAGAGAGAGCTGCTCCCAGGAAAAAAAGTAAGGCTGACGTTGAGCGTTATAGACGAGGAGGCACCCGCTTTTCAGGACACTTGGCTAGCTGTACCAGGGGGATGGAAACGGTGCCGGGGTAAAAGCTTTGAAGATCTGTCCGGATACTGTGGCAGTAACACCACGGACTTTAAACCTATAAAGATGCCGGATGGACGTATCTGTGATGTTTATCCGACGTGCAATTAACAAGGAGATGACTCATGAGCCAGGCAGCATGGAAGCAATCTTTTTTCAGTAGCAAGATGCCCGCTTGCCCGTTGAAAGGACATTGGGCAAGCGTTTGCCTGGTGGATGAAACGGGCAGCGGGAAGGCTTACGGTGGGCTGGTCTACACAATCCAAGACACTACAGGGCGCCGGTACAACGGAAGGTTGAATGGAGAGGGATACGCCAAGGTGGAAGGGTTTTATTGCGGCCCTGTCATTCTTTCTTTGGATGCGCAGTATTCAGGCGACGAAGAGCCATATTCCAAATTGAGAAAGCGCAAGACTTACCCGTTACCTATCACCGAACTTCAAGCCCGCGCCGAACACACCCGATTTTCAGCGGCTGATGGCCAACGTATCGAGGGTAACCCTGCACAAGGCCAAGCCGACCGGTTTTATCAGGTTGAGGTGCGCGACCTGGTTCGACATAGTGCCCACCTGCCGCCGTTTGCCTCCAGAACCTATCAGCCTCCAAGGCATGCATTGAAAATGATGGCTGAGCTGGGGTTTGGTCCGCCGCAGCCGGCATTGTCAGGCGTCGTGCTGTTCCCCAACCTGCACACGGTGTTGGAGGTACGGCCTTTGCGGGCCCTGCGCCCGATGTTGTCGACCGATGATCAGTTTTGTGCGTTGAACCTGTATCAATTGGCGTTGATGTCCACATTGAGTTACTGCGATTTTGGCCAGCAACCTCCAAAACCTCCGGTGGAACACGTCAGTTTTCCCCTGGATCCCAGCGCAGGCAATCTGTTCGTGGAAAAACTCTCGGGGTTTCAAGAAGCCTGGAAGGTCGATCGTGATCAGGCTCAACGCTTCTACCCGTTGTATGAAGAGGTTCCATACTCCCAGCGGTTTGAGATATTGCCTTTCGATCCTGAGTTGTATCCACAAAATCGTCCGGAGCTTGAAGAGAAACAGGAGCATCCAGCTAGCCTGCACTTTTTTGACGATGAAGCCTTCGGTACGGATACCCAGGCGTTTATCAGTCACCACAACGAAGTGATTCTGATCGCTGTACGCGGTACCGCCAGTGGTGCCGATGCTTTGCGAGACGCGAATGCCCACCAAGTGCCATTTGCTGAAGGTGTTGGCAAAGCCCATGAGGGCTTTTATCAGGCCTATCGAGCGATGCGCGACTTTGTTCTGCGCTACCTTTACCGATTTTACAGCGGACAGCGCATTGTGATTTGCGGCCACAGTCTGGGCGGTGCCATTGCATTGCTGTTGGCTGAAGGGCTACGCCGCGTTCCTGATCGTAAGTACAACATCCTCCTCTACACCTACGGCGCTCCCCGCGCCGCAGACTCCGAGTTTACCGACGGCGCCTCAGCCCTTATCCATCACCGCATCGTCAACCACAACGACCCGGTTCCCAGTGTCCCTGCCACGTGGATGAACACCACCGCCAAACTCTGGGTGCCGGGCGCCGTCACGCTTTTTGCCGCGCCCGGTGCGGGTGGCCTGCTGTTCGCCGCTGGCCTTGTGCGCGTCGGCGGCAATCCTTACCAGCATCACGGCGAACAACAGCACTTCATGCCCATCAAGCTGCCGGACGGCACGCACTCCTCAGTGTTATGGACGCCCGGTTGTGAGTCCATCCTTGAGGCGGGATGCAACCGTATACTGCAACTGCATGGCGATATGCCCGAGCGTGCCAACCTGTTGAAACAACTGTTCCAGGCCAGCCAGCATTTCATGACCGCCAGCTACATTCCAGCCGCGTGGGCCACTCTGCGCCGCTGGCAGCAAACCGTGGAGTGCCAGGGGCCTTTGATCACCGCCAGAGAGTTCGAGTTGATAGACCTGGCGCTCGACACCATGACCCAACAACTGCGCGACAAGAACCGCGAGCTCGAGCGTCGTCGCCCACCGAACCAACGCGATTATGGGCATGCGCATAACCAGGCACTGAACGCTGAAGTCGACCGCTTGCGCAGCAGTCGGCGCCGATTGGAGTCGTTACGCTGGCGCCGTCTGGACGTGCGTGACGTGTATGGCAGCCACGCCGATTCCACCGGCTTGCAGCCCAGCGTGAAACGCTGGTTGCGCCACCGTGAAAACCGCAAGTTGGCGCAAATCGCCAGTATTCCCGCGCCACTTCAGGACGGCGCCGGCCGGGTGCAGCCACTGGATATTGATTCAATCGTCTGACCCCGGGGCTTACAAAAACTCCACCTGTGCCGGTCTGCGTTGCATCAGCACCTTGCCATTGCGGATCGAATATAACGGCAGGCCTTGGCTGCGGATCACCTCGTAGTCACTGTCTGCCGAAAGCACCAGCAGGTTGGCCGGGCGACCGGCTTCCAGGCCGTAACGGTCACCCAGGGCCATGGCCTTGGCGCTGTTGTCGGTGACCAGGTCCAGGGCGCTTTGCAGGTTGCGGTAGCCCAGCATATGGCAGATGTGCAGACCGGCTTCCAGCACGCGCAGGATGTTGCCGTTGCCCAGCGGGTACCATGGGTCGACGATGGAGTCCTGGCCGAAGCAGACGTTCATGCCGGCCTCGAGCAGTTCATTGACGCGGGTGACGCCTCGGCGTTTCGGGAAACTGTCGAAGCGGCCCTGCAGGTGAATGCTTTCGGTAGGGCATGAAACGAAGCTGATGCCCGAGTGGCCCAGCAGGCGAAACAGTTTGGCGCAGTAGGCATTGTCGTAGGAACCCATCGCCGTGGTGTGGCTGGCGGTGACGCGCTCGCCCATGCCGCGGCTGCGGGCTTCTTCGGCGAGTACTTCGAGAAAGCGCGAGTGCGGGTCATCGGTTTCGTCGCAGTGCACGTCCACCAGGCAGCCGGTGCGTTCGGCCAGGTCCATCAGGAACTTCACCGAGCTAACCCCTTGGTCGCGGGTGTATTCAAAGTGCGGGATGCCTCCGACCACATCAGCGCCCAGCCGAATGGCTTCCTGCATCAGTTCGCGGCCGTTGCGGTAAGACTCGATGCCTTCCTGCGGGAAAGCGACGATTTGCAGGTCGATCAGGTGCGTGCTTTCTTCACGCACCTCCAACATGGCTTTGAGCGCGGTGAGGTCAGGGTCGGTGACATCAACGTGGGTGCGCACATGCTGGATGCCATGGGCGGCCAGGGCCTGGATGGTTTTCTTGGCGCGGGCCTTGGTGTCTTCCTGGGTGATGGTGGCTTTGCGTTCGCCCCAGCACTCAATGCCCTCGAACAGGGTACCGCTCATGTTCCAGCGTGGCTCGCCAGCGGTCAGCGTCGCATCCAGGTGGATATGGGGTTCCACGAACGGAGGTATGACCAGGTTGCCAGCGGCGTCAAGATCGTCAGCTGTTAATGTCGGCGCCACGGTTTGTGCAGTAATGCGGGCGATCCGGCCGTGTTCCAGGTGCAGATCATGCAGGCCTTCACGGTTGCGCAGGCGGGCATTGATGATATGCATGGGCAAGTTCCTCTTGGCTTTGGATAATCAGGCAGTCAGCCGCCAGGTCATCAGGGTTATCAGCCACAAGGTTACCATCCTCATGGCAACAGTCGGGTTCATGCCTGTACGTCAGCCAAAGGTGCGCGCACGCGCAGGGCCGCTGTGAGTGCGATGTAGGCCAGGGAAGCGGCCACAATCCCCACCAGGGGCGCCACCCACGGTGAGTGAAACGCCAGCACGGTGCCCACGGCATACGCCGCCAGCCCTGGCCAATTGAACGCCGGCAGGCGTACATCGGCCAGACGCGGGTACTGGCCGCGATAGCGGTAGAAGAAGTCCGCCATGATGACCCCGCCAATCGGCGGGATCACGGTGCCCAACAGAATCAGATAAGGCACCAGCAAGTCGTACATGCCAAGCAGTGCCAGCAGGGTGCCGATCACCGCGCCGGCCAGGGTTACGGTTTTGCGCCGCCGGGTACGCAGCAGATTGCAGCCGGCCACGGCGAAGTTGTAGATGGTGTTGTCCTGCGTGCTCCAGATGTTGAGCAGCAACATGACCATCGCCGCCATGGCGAAACCTTGCAGCAACAGTACTTCGACCACATCGGGTTGCTGATAGACGATGGCGCCATAGGCACCGATCAACACCATCAAGCCATTGCCGATAAAAAAGCCGATCAGGCTGGCCAGCACCGCGACCTTGGCCGAACGAGAAAAACGCGTCCAGTTGGTCGCCTGGGTGGCGCCGCTGACAAAAGTGCCGAATACCAGCGTGATGGCGGTGGACAAGTCCAGCTCCGCCGTCGGCACCACTGCCAGCAAGCCTTCCAGGCCGCCGACTTTGACGGTGGCGACCCACATCGACAGCAACAGCAGGATGCCCATGGCCGGCACCGCGATATAGGACAGAATCTCCAGCCCGCGATAGCCGATATACGCGGTGGCGCAGAACAGCAGGCCAAACAGCACCATCAGTGCCAGCACCATGCCTTGGTTCAATTCGAAATATTTGCCCAGCACCACGGCCGCGGTGGCGGTGCCCCAGGCGTACCAGCCGATCTGGGTGAAGCCGAGGATCAAGTCGCTGAGTTTGCTGCCCACCTCGCCAAAGCAGAAGCGCCCCATCAGGACCGAATTCAAGCCGCTCTTGAAGGCGATGTAGCCCAGGCCTGCGGCGTAAATACCCAGCAACAGGTTACCCAGGGCCACGACGCCGAGCATGTCGGTAAAACTGAACGCCACGCCCAGCTTGCCGCCGGCGAACATGGTCGCGGTGAAGAAGGTGAAGCCCAGCAACACCATGGCGGTGGACGCAAGGCCCTTGCGCGCATGCATCGGCACTTCGCTGAGGGGGTAATCGTTACCCGGTTCTTGCTGCGTCATGGCCTTGCTCCCTGGATGACTGACGCAGCGCTGTTGCACTGCGCGTGCCAAACCGGCAGCGCGGCGTATTTGTCGCCAGGCAGCTGTGTCGAGCGCGCCCAAGCAGGCACGAAAGCAGTGCAGCGGTGAGACAAAATGGATCAGTCGAACAGCGTCTGGGTGGTCTCGCCACGATGAAACGCAAACGCCGCTTCAAGGTCGCTTTCGATGGTGCGCCCACGGGACAGGGGCGGCAGGTCGTCGAGGGTAAAAAAGCCCACTTCAGTGGTTTCAAAGCCCGCCATCGGCGCCCGTTGGTCGACCCGCTCGCACAGGAAATACAGCTTGTAGAAGTCCCGCACATCCGGGCGATACAAGCCCTTGGCCTTGTGCGTGACGCTGTACAGCGCGCGTGCCGTGACGCTCAGCCCGGCTTCCTCACGGATCTCCTTGACGATGTTTTCCGCCGCCGACAGGCCGATATCGGCGTACCCACCGGGCAGGGCCCAGCAGCCGTCGGTCAATTCGCGCACCAGCAGTATCCGGTCGCCCTCGATCACCGCGCCGCGTACGTCAATCATCGGGGTTGAATAACGCTTGGCAAAATCCGGCACCAGCCCGGTGATGCGCGCAAGCGGCACATCCGCCAGTTGCGCGAGCATGCTGTGGGCAATCTCGGCAATTTCCTCAAGGCGCTCACGCTCAAAGTCGTCAGTGCAAAAATGCAGCCCCGTGGACGCCAGTGCCTGCAAGCGTTTGGCCTGGGCCAGCCAGAGGTTTTCCATGGGGTGCTCCTATAGATGTTTGATCATAAATACGCGGCGCAGGCCGTGTTCCTCGGCGCGATGGGTTTGCACATAGCCACGGCGACTGTACAGCGCGAGGTTCTCGGTCATCACCTCATTGGTGTACAGGCGGATGGCACTGTAGCCGGCATCAAGTGCCTGCTGTTCGGCAAAATCCATCAGTTGTCGGCCGAAACCAAGGCCCTGGGCTTGTGGGGTGACGGCGAGGTTATCCAACAGCAACGCCGTGTCGGTGTGCCTCAGGATAACAAAGCCTTGAACTTGCCCGGCGTGGTCCAGCACATGCACGCCCCCGTCTTCGACCAACTGCGGGTAGTCCTCCAGCATTGGCCCGGGCTTGCGGCCGATGCGCTCAATGTAGGGCGCATAGGCAGCCTGGACGATGGCCTCGATAGCGGTACTATCATTGGTAGTGGCGGGGCGTATCAATTCAGCGTGCTCCTGTCATAAAGGCTCAGTCCACTGGCGCTTCGAAGATCGCTTCGATGGGCCGTTCGAACACCTTGGCGATCTTGAACGCCAGCGGCAAGCTCGGGTCGTAGCGGCCGGTCTCGATGGCGTTGATGGTCTGGCGCGACACGCCCAGGCGCTGCGCCAGATCGGCCTGGGACCAACCCAGTTCTGCGCGTAACTGGCGCAGCTGATTATTCATTGATAGCGCCTTGTGCCAATGATTATGGCCCCACACCAGACGCCGCCCATGATCGGCCAGACCATGAAGGCCGACAGGCGCGGCAGGCTTGCGGTTTCCAGGAAACCGTCGCTGAAGTTTAAGCAAAGGATGCTTTACGTTGGGTGTGCAGGTTTTTCATGTCAAGCACGCTTTACAATTGCAGGGGCCAGGCATAAAAAAACCACCCGCAGGTGGTTTTAAACACTCAAGCGCTTACCCGCCGCGATAGATGCAACCGCTGGTGCAGGTCTCGTGGATGCGAATCGCGCTGAGTTCCGGCAACAGGGGCTTGAGTTCGGTCCAGATCCACTTGGCCAGCACTTCGCTGGTCGGATTCTCCAGGCCAGGGATGTCATTGAGGTAGTTATGGTCGAGGCGCTCGTAGAGCGGCTTGAAAATCGCCTTGATTTCCGAGAAATCGCGGATCCAGCCGGTATGGGGATCCAGGTCGCCGCTCAGGTGGATAGCCACCTTGAACGAATGCCCGTGCAGGCGCCCGCATTTGTGGCCTTCCGGTACATGGGGCAGGCGGTGGGCGGACTCGAAGGTAAACTCTTTGAAGATTTCCACGGTGTGACCTGTAGGGCTTGTGTTGCGTGGCTTGTGGAGTATTGCCAGTAACTGGTGTACTGATCAATGTACTGATTGGTCGTTGCTGGGCGTTGTTGATGTCATCCATTCAGCAATTGCCGACTGGCGCCAAGCGACCGAATTGGGGCCTATTCTAACCTGTTTTGGGAATGTGCCTTCCCTGATCCGCCGATAAACTGTATTGCGGCCCAGACCTGTGGTGTAAAGCACCTCGTCGAGGCGCAGGAAACGATCAATTTTCTCTGCTGCTGCCATGTTGATTCTCCGTGCCGCGGGCGGCGTGAGTCAATGAGCCGCGCTGGGCGGCAGAAGGTGGGTTAGGGTTTTGCTGCTTTCGCGTGGCCGACGCAGACCTTGGTGGGCTCGCCTTGTTCGTCGAGGTGGGCGTGGCACATGAACCCTTTCTGGTTGTGCTCCATGAACTCCGCATCACACGTGGTGATGGGTGACTGGTTGGCTATTGAGCCGAGGCGGTAAGCGCACCCATGGCACGCGCCCGCCAGGTCGCACTTGCTGGCGATCATTACGCCTTGGCATGCTCCGATGAGCGTTGGCAGGTTCACGCTGGTAAACCTGTCGGGGTGGACGCCGCATTCCTCGATCAGCACCTGATCGCTCATCTCAGCGCAGTTCTCCGCGACCGAGTTGGCCATGCCGATCAGTTGCGCCGTGAACTCAACCAAACGGCGCTGTCCATGGATCTGCAGGTAAACCTCAAGCGCAGAGCGCCGCTCTACCAGATCCAGGTGCGCCATGCCCGCCAGGTTCGAGGCATCACTTTTTTCCATGCTGTATTCACAGTTTGCAGGCATACGAATACCTCGACCTCCGCTCGCCGGAAGGCATGTAGGGGGATTGGGGTTTTATTTGCGTTGATTTACTATCGATCAGCCAGCAATCAATGGAAGGAACAAGGCTATGAGTTTCAGCGAGTCGCTAAGAAGCGCCGCCCACCGTGGTACTTTGTTAACTCAACGCTTCATAGCTTTTGCGCGCTCTGAAATGAAGGCTTTTTTGGCGTGTGCTCTAGGCTGTTATCTTGGATTTATCGTATTATTTCTAGTGGAAGCTGATCCGGAGACGGCGACCTTTGGAGATTTTCTCAATGTGATTCATTCATCTTCGAAAATTGCTGCTTCCTTCATAGCAGCGGCTCTTTCGATCGCCCTGAGAT